>JAOUFM010000010.1 GCA_029858205.1 Deltaproteobacteria bacterium
ACGAGTTAAGAACCATGCTGATGAACGCCGGATTGATAAAGGCCGGCATGCCTGGTTCTGCCCCTCCCAAAAGGCCGTAAAAGCACTATACGTATATTTGATTTGAAAGGGCTGATATGCCGACATTTACATATGCAGGCAAGAAGAACACCGGAGAGGTTGTCAAGGGAACCATAGACGCTACCGATTCGATGCAGGCTGCCTCGCTTTTGAAGGCGCAGAAGATAACCGCTACCACGATAACCGAGGGCGGCGGCGGTCTTAAGATGGAGATAAAGCTTCCCTGGGGCGGCGGCGTAAAGGTCAAAGAGATATGCATATTCACGCGTCAGTTCGCGGTCATGATAGACGCCGGACTGCCGCTTGTTCAGTGTCTGGACATCCTCGGAAGCCAGCAGGAGAATCCGGAGTTTAAAAAGGTCATAATGGAGGTAAAGGGAAGTGTCGAAGGCGGTACGACCTTTGCCGAGGCGCTTAGAAAGCATCCGAAGGTATTTGACGAGCTTTTTGTGAACCTCGTTGCTGCGGGTGAGGTCGGCGGTATACTCGATACCATTTTGAATAGACTTTCCCAGTTCATGGAAAAGGCCGAGGAACTAAGGGGCAAGGTGAAAAGCGCGATGACCTATCCTGTGGCGGTTATCATCATATCCGCGATAATCGTTGCCGGACTTCTGCTTTTCGTCGTTCCTATATTCGAGGACATGTTCAAGAGCTTTGGCAAGGCGCTTCCGATGCCGACGCAGATGGTTGTCACCATGAGCAGAGGGCTTGCCAGTTACTGGTATCTTATATTGGGAGCGATAGGCGGGAGTATATACGGTCTCAAGGCCCTGTATAAAACGTCCAAGGGGCGTTATCAGATGGACAAGCTGTTTCTTAAAATGCCGGTTATTGGCGATATACTCAGAAAAACCGCAGTTGCAAGATTTACGCGTACGCTGGGCACGATGCTCTCAAGCGGTGTTCCTATACTCGATGCCCTCGATATAGTCTCTAAAACTTCCGGTAACGTCATAATTGAAGAAGCCATATTGAAGGCAAAGTCCAGTATCAGCGAGGGTAAAACCCTTGCTGATCCTCTGCAGGCAACAAAGGTCTTTCCGGGCATGGTCACGCAGATGATAAGTGTCGGAGAGGCAACAGGCGCCATGGACTCGATGCTTGGAAAAATCGCGGACTTCTACGAAGAAGAGGTCGATGTTGCCGTCGAATCGCTTACATCTCTTATCGAGCCGATGCTGATGGCCTTTCTCGGAGTCGTGGTCGGAGGCCTAGTCATAGCGCTCTACCTTCCGATATTCGGCCTTGCCGGAGCTGCCGGCGGCTAATAAGGAGAGGCCGCGCGCTGAGATATCTTTTTTGACGTTTTGCCGCCGGTTTAAGCCATGAAATCCTCCATAACACATTCGCTCAGGAGCAAGTTGCTTGCCCTGATGGTGCTTCGTGTCGTGCTTGCCGTGGCGTTTCTCGGTCTTACCGTATGGCTCCAGCATAAGACCTTCCTGATAGAAGATTATAAACTGTTTTATCCCATATACGCGGTTGTCGTATTAATGGGGGTTCTCACTATCGTCTATGCGGCTTTCTTGAACCGTATCGGCAGCCTAAAGCTGTTTGCCTATGCCCAGGTTACAGGCGATGTGCTGCTTACAACGCTCATAGTTTACGTGACAGGGGCGGTAGACAGTTATCTTTCCGTCCTGTATCCGCTCACAGTCATAGGCGGCGCAATAATACTTGGTAAACGCGGCGGATATTATGCCGCGCTTTTATCGAGCCTGTTCTACGCAATCCTTATAGATTTTGATTATTATAATCTGCTGCCGTATAAATATAAAGTCTTTAACTCTGTTGCTTCAAGTATTTCGTGGGAGGATATGCTAACTACCATTTCCACGAATATATTGTCGTTTATCGTTGTGGCGTATCTGTCTGGATATATAGCCGCCAGGATGGCTAGGATGGAGAAGGAGCTTTTTGAAAAGGAAATAGACTTTGAGAAGCTGGAGAAACTTAATCGCCATATAGTCGATAATATTCCAACCGGCGTTATGACACTTGATGAACTCGGACGCATCACGTCTTTCAATAAGGCCGCCTCCGACATAACGGGTTTGGCGTTGAGGGACGTATACTTTAGAACGGTGGCCGAGGTGTTCGATGGTCTCGATGTGGCGAGCCTGTTCGATAAGGAAAAGGTAAAAAGAGTCGAGCTTGAATACGTGGCAAGAAACGGGCAGCGCCGCACACTCGGCTTCGAACTTAGTCGAGGCGAGGAAAGAGAGCTTCATACAGTCGCGATATTCGAGGACCTTAGCGATATAAAACGTCTCGAGGAGCGTCTTAGAAGGGACGACAGGTTAAAGGCCTTGGGCGAGCTTTCCGCGTCAATTGCCCACGAGGTGAGAAATCCGCTTGCGTCGATTAGCGGCTCCATACACGTGCTTAACAACGAACTCAAGCTCGATGGCGATAAGCGCCATTTGATGGAGATAGTAGTCCGTGAGACCGAGAGGCTTAATGCGCTAATAACGGATTTTCTTGTTTTCGCGAAACCGGCAAAGGGCAGGTTCGAGTCGTTTGATCTGAATATCGTTGTGGACGAAACGGCGAAGGTGTTTGCCAACAACCAGGATGCCGGGAATATAACGATAGAGCAGTCGCTTTTGCCGTCGCCTCTTGTGGTAGACGGCGACAGAAGACAGATTTCGCAGGTGTTTTGGAACCTCTTTGTGAACGCAGCCTCGGCAATGCCCGGCGGAGGCAGTTTGAGGTTGAGCTCGCGTACCATGAACGGGTCTCAAAATGCCGCGGTAGTTGAGATTGCGGACTCGGGCACCGGCATAAAGCCGGAGGATATCGGGCGCATATTCGATCCGTTCTTTTCTACAAAAGAAGCAGGGACGGGACTCGGCCTTGCCATAGTGCACAGAATAGTTGAGAGCCACGGCGGCGAGATACACGTGGAAAGCAGGCTTGGCAAGGGAACGACGTTCTCGGTATCGCTGCCGTTATCAAGAGAAGCAAAGGCCATGCAGCAGAGCGAAGCGGTTCACTGAAAAGGCGGATAAAAAACATGTCAAAACCGAAAATAATAATCGTTGACGACGAAAAAAGCATGAGGGATTTCCTATCCATACTTTTCTCAAAGGACGGCTACGAGGTGTCAGCGTTTGCCAATGCAGCCGAGGCCATAAAGCAGTTCGAGACCTCCGGGGCCGACCTCGTAATAACGGATCTCAAGATGCCTGGCTCGATTAGCGGCCTGGACCTGCTAAAGCGCCTTAAGGAGATAGAGCCTGCCGTAACGGTCATAATGCTTACAGCGTATGCATCCGTGGACACTGCCATAGAGGCCATGAAGGCCGGGGCTTATGATTACTTCACAAAGCCGTTTAATGTCGAGGAAATCCGCATACAGGTGAAGCGGGCGCTCGAGCGGATGGCGATGGAGAAGGAAAACTTCGTTCTAAAGAAGGGTTTCAAGGCAAAGCACGGTTTTGCCGGCATGGTTGGAGAGAGCCCGCAGATGGGTGAAGTTTATCAGGCCGTGATGAGTGTGGCTTCGACAAAGGCGAGCGTGCTTATTTCTGGCGAGAGCGGCACCGGTAAGGAACTTGTCGCAAGGGCCGTGCACGATGAGGGGGCGCGTAAAGACAAACCTTTTGTATGCATCAACTGCGGCGCCATTCCCGAAACGCTTCTCGAAAGCGAGCTCTTCGGGTACGTTAAAGGCGCTTTTACCGGCGCATCCGCCAATAAGCAGGGGCTTGTCGAGCTTGCAGAAGGCGGAACCCTCTTTCTCGACGAGATAACCGAGATGCCGCTGAATCTTCAGGTAAAGCTTTTAAGGTTCATCCAGGAGAGGAATATAAGGCGCATCGGCGGGACCTCGGATATCCAGGTCGACATCCGTATCATCGCAGCGACCAACAGGGATATCGAGGCAGAGGTCAAGGCAGGCCGCTTCAGGGAAGACCTTTACTACCGCTTGAACGTCATACGCATAGACGTGCCGCCGTTAAGAGAGAGGGCAAGCGATATACCCGCCCTTGTAAGATATTTTCTCGAAAAGTACTGCCGCGAGCATTCGAAGAACATCTCGTCGGTATCGGGCAGGGCAATGGAGCTTTTGATGGATTACGGTTTCCCGGGCAACGTTAGGGAACTCGAGAATGCTATTGAGCGGGGCGTTACGCTTGAGGCCGGGGCAGTGCTCGATGCCGAGAGCCTTCCGCCGTCTATAAGGAGGGCGGCTTCTGCCACGGCGCCAAGGGGAGAGGGAAATGCGGCATTGTCAGGTTTTGCGGCAACGCTTTCAGAGGAAATGAAGCCCGATATCGCTCCTGGAGGCATAGACCTTGATAAAGTGGTTGCTGATTTCGAAAAGACAATAATAGAAAAGGCCCTTGATGCGGCTAAAGGCGGAAAGAAGAAGGCAGCAGAGCTTCTTGGTATAAGTTTTCGCTCCATGCGTTATAAACTTGCAAAGTACGGCAAGGACGATGAGTGATAAAAATTGTCAAAAGACGGTTTTCTATTGAAGGCTGGCGACATTTTTTGTCATTTAGTCTTACAATGTGTTGAAAACAAAGGAGTATGTTTGTGGCATGACTATTGCAGTATATTAATAGTAGATGAAGCAGTCAGATTCCAACTTTTGTAAGCAGTAAAATAAAATGCAGTAAAAAAGGAGGAATCAAGATGTTAAAGACAATACTCGCAGCACTCAAGAAGAAAGAGGAAGGCTTCACGCTCGTTGAGCTCCTCATCGTCGTCGCGATCATAGCCATCCTCGCGGCAATCGCAATCCCGCAGTTCTCCGCATACAGAAGAAGGGGTTATGCCGCAACCATGAACTCCGATGCAAAGAACGCATACACCGCAGCACAGGCACAGCTTGCCGATGAACCGACGCTTTCGGTTGATTGCAGCGATGCAACAAAAATGACAGCCGCCGGTTATAAGGCGTCAGCTGGTGTAACGTGCGCCGGCGTCATTACCACATCAACCGGTTCATTTACGCTGTCTTCGGCATGGGTTGCCAACAACGAAGTCAGCGCCCCGATCATCAACTTCAACGGCGAACTTACCAAGTCGACCGCGAAGTAATTACTGGAAATACCGAAGCATCGAACCGGAGGGGAATCCCCCCTCCGGTTCTTTTTTTGTCATTGTTTGTACAACAGATGCGGCCGAAAACGCTTCAGGTCAAGGGCAAGCGGAGGAAATAAGAATGCAGCAGAGCTTCTCGGCATAAATTTTCGCGCTATGCGTTATAAATTGGCAAAGTGTGGCAAGGATAGATGGTGACATGATTTGTCACCAGAGGAGTTTTAATGGTAAATAAAGTGACATTTTTTGACATGCTATAGCGTAACGCTTTGAAAATACAAGATAATTTATTTTGGCATGACTGTTGCAAATAGTATCGAGTGGCCAGACTATTTAAAGTTTTGGCAGGCAATAAACTAAAACCTATAGGAGGAAAAAAATGTTAAAGACAATACTCGCAGCACTCAAGAAGAAAGAGGAAGGCTTCACGCTCGTCGAGCTTCTCATCGTCGTCGCGATCATAGCCATCCTCGCGGCAATCGCAATCCCGCAGTTCTCCGCATACAGGAGAAGGGGTTATGCCGCAACCATGAACTCCGATGCAAAGAACGCATACACCGCAGCACAGGCACAGCTTGCCGATGAACCGACGCTAACGGTTGATTGCAGCAATACAGCAAATATGACAGCCGCCGGTTATAAGGCGTCAGCTGGTGTAACGTGCGCCGGCAACATTACCACATCAACCGGTTCATTTACGCTTTCCTCGGCATGGGTTGCCAACGGCGAGGTAACTTCTCCTATCATCAACTACAACGGCGAACTTACCAAGTCGGTCGCAAAGTAATTACTGGAAATACCGAAGCATCGAACCGGAGGGGAATCCCCTCCGGTTCTTTTTTTTGCCGCGGACGGCGTGTCAGCGCAGAAACGCAAAACTAATTCCTTGACACCAAACTCTTTTATGTTAAAATAAAAAACTCATGGGCGCGGTTTTGTGCAATATGCGCGCTCAGTGCGGCTAAAAGCGGGAGTAGCTCAGTGGTAGAGCACAACCTTGCCAAGGTTGGGGCCGCGGGTTCGACCCCCGTCTCCCGCTCCAAATTACGGCCGTCGGCACTTCTAATATACTTAGCCTGTCTATACGTCCGCCACCCAAGGCGGTTTTGTTTTTTAAAAAACTTTTGGCCGGCCCTTTGCTGTAGTGATTTTCATGTCCTCCATCTTCGCGGGCGGCCTTTACCGTGCGCATGACTTCGGCAGAGAACGCAAAACTCGACAGCTTTTCGAGCTTTCTAAGGAAGAAGGACCTTAAGTCCACGCAGCAGCGCCATGTCATCGCTGCCACGTTTTTTTCAATCACCACGCACATCAATCTCGAAGAACTTCTGAAAAAGGTAAAGAAGAAGAACCCAAATGTCGGGTTTGCAACGGTCTACCGCACCATGAAGCTTCTTCTGGAGGGGGGGCTGGCTGTAGAGCGCCACTTCGGGGACGGACAGACAAGGTATGAGAATGTGCCCGAGGACGGGCACCACGACCATCTTATTTGCGTCAAATGCTCCGATATAGTCGAGTTCACGAACCAGAAGATAGAGAAGCTCCAGGAGGAGACCGCCAGGAAACACGATTTCAAGGTAGTGAGGCACAAGCTCGAGCTCTACGGTTATTGCCGTAAGTGCAGGTAGGGCCGGGCCGGTAAAAAATTTTTGCCTTGTAAATGAAAATGAAAATTGATATCATTTAGTAGTTCGCCCGGACGCCCGGCTGCCGGATACCCGGCCGTCAGGCAGGCTTTGGAAAGGATGCATGCTGGAGCATAACTTAAATACAAAGGTAGCGCTTGTAGGTAACCCGAATGTCGGTAAAAGCGTCATATTCGGCGTGCTTACCGGCGCTTATGCCAACGTGTCCAATTATCCGGGCACTACAGTCGAGGTGTCTCGCGGAAGCGCCGAGATAAAAGGGAAAAAATGCCTCATTATAGACACCCCGGGCGTTAACTCAATCGTGCCTGCTTCCGAAGACGAACGCGTCACGCGCGACATACTTCTTAATGATCACATAGACTATATAGCCCTTGTTGCTGATTCGAAAAACCTTAAAAGGGCGCTTGTCATAGCAACCGAGCTTGCAGAGATGTCCGTGCCGTGCGCCCTGGCCCTTAATATGTACGACGAGGCAGGGGAGCGCGGCATACATGTGGACGCGGCCTTGCTCGAAAAAAAGCTCTCCATTCCGGTCGTGCCTGTTATTGCAACGCAGAGGTGGAATGTTGACAAGTTTAAGGAAAGAGTGTTTGACGGCGCTGTGCCGCTCTTAAGCGTGCAGTATCCGCCTGCCATAGAGGCTGCGCTCGATTCTATTGTAAAGCTGCTGCCGGCTTCTTTCAAGGCCGCAAGGGCCGTGGCCCTTATGCTTCTTGGCGGAGATAAAACCCTGGAGGGGTGGGTGCGGGATGCCTCCGGCGAGCAGGCAAGGCTTGCCATAGAAGAGATACGTAAAAACGCGGCAAAACGGTATGCCGAGCCGCTTGGCTATATAATAAATAAGGAACGTCTAAGGTATGCGGACTCGATAGTCAAGGATACCGTAAGGGCCGAGACAAAGGGCGCGGGCCCGCTAAAGGACAAGCTCGGCACGCTCTCGATGCACCCGGTCTGGGGCTTTGTCTTTCTGGCTCTTGTGCTTGGCGCGATGTACGGTTTTGTCGGAGTGCTTGGAGCGGGGTATGCAGTTGACTTCATAACATCCGCTATCTTCGGTAAATACCTTGTTCCGTGGACCTCGCGCGTTGTCGAGTATGTAGTTGGCCCCGGCTTTATAAAAGACCTGCTTGTTGGCCCTTACGGGCTCGTGAGCATGGCGTTTACCTACGCAATCGCCATAGTGCTTCCGATAGTCGGTTCGTTCTTCATATTCTTCGGGCTTCTTGAGGATTCGGGCTACCTGCCGCGTCTTGCGGTCATGGTGGACAGGGCATTTCGGCGCATGGGGCTAAACGGCAAGGCCGTTCTTCCGATGGTTCTTGGGCTCGGCTGCGGCACCATGGCAACGATGACAGCGAGGATTCTCGAGACGAGAAAGGAGCGCATCATAGTGACGCTTCTACTCGCGCTCGGCATCCCTTGTTCTGCGCAGCTTGGCGTCATCATGGGCATGCTCTCGGCAATCTCTTTATGGGGCGCGCTCGTATGGTGCGTGAGCATTATCATAGTGATTGTCATAGTGTCCTACCTCGCGTCGCTTATAGTAAAGGGCGGCACCTCGGATTTTGTTTTGGAGATACCGCCGTTTCGCGCTCCAAAGCCATCGAATATCGCCCTTAAAACGCTTGTGCGGGTGGAGTGGTATTTAAAAGAAGCCGTGCCGCTTTTTATTCTCGGCACGCTCACGCTTTTTACTGCCGATAAGCTCGGGCTTGTCTCTCTTATGGAGAGATGGAGCGCGCCGCTTTTCGAAACGCTTCTCTCGCTTCCCAGGGAAGTCGCTTCCCCGTTCGTGCTCGGGTTTTTAAGGCGTGATTACGGCGCAGCCGGGCTCTTTATGCTCCAGAAAAACGGGCTGCTCGACGGCGTGCAAACGGTAGTGAGCCTCGTTACCATGACGCTTTTTGTTCCGTGCATAGCAAACTTCTTCATGATAATAAAGGAGCGGGGCATTAAAGTGGCGTTCTGGATGGCCCTTTTCATATTCCCGGCAGCGGTACTTGCAGGAGCGCTGCTGAATTTTATTTTGCGGCTCTTTGGCGCAGCATTTTAAGTTCCTTTAAGGAGGATATATGGCAGACGAGCGGGCTGTTGAAGAGGTTCTCGAGTTCATATGGGCAAAGGGCGAGGAAGGCGCGGACTCTATAAAGGAACTCCTCTGTGTTGACGAAGTGCAGCGCACCGGAGGCGACCTGGAGACCATAAAGGAGATGGAGCGAGACGGCCTGGTAACGGTCAATAAGGATTCCGTAAGCCTTACCGAAAAGGGCGCGGTGCTGGCAAAGGGTGTAGTGCGGCGGCACAGGCTTGCCGAGCGTCTTCTTGCCGACGTGCTCGACGTTCACGACGAAGAAACGCTTGAGCGCCACGCCTGCAGCTTCGAGCATTCTCTCTCGGCCGCGGTTGCCGACAGTATCTGTACTCTCCTTGGGCATCCGCCTTCGTGCCCGCACGGGCTTCCCATACCAAAGGGCGAGTGTTGCACAAGGGGGGCCGAAAGGATACGGCCTCTGGTGCTTCCGCTTCTGGACATAGATGCGGGTGAGAGCGTTAGAATCGCTTTCATTGCGCCAAAGACCTTTAAGCGTATCGAAAAGCTCGGCTCCATGGGCCTGGTGCCGGGAAGCGTAATTAAGCTCGTGCAAAAGAGGCCGGCCTATGTCATAAAGCTTGCGGAAACAACGGTTGCGATAGAGGAGGACATAGCAGCCGATATTTTCGTGAAGCAGCTTAGATAAGCCTGTGTAAGATTTGCATTGGACTTGACCACTTTATGAACCGACAAATACTTGACAAGTTCCCTAAGATGCGATATCTATATTCTAACTTCTTGATTATATTGAAAATATAACAAGTGTTACCGAAAGGCGTAAATCAAAATGAAATCACATAAAGATATACTGGTTGCTATAGTGGGGCTTGGCAGGGTTGGGAGTAAGTTTCTTGCTTCCTTTGGGGCCAAGGTTGGTTCTATAAAGATAGTTGCTGCAGCCGAGAGAGACAGGTCGGCTCCCGGGGTGGAGGTAGCGAGTAAGCTTGGCGTAAAGGTGGTTAAGGATACAAAAGAGCTTGCGATGCTTGGCGAGAAAATAGACATCATATTCGACCTTAGCGGCTGCGCTGATACGAGAAAGGTCCTAAGAAGCGAACTCGCGAGATCCGGCAACCAGCACACCGCAATCGCAACCGAGACCATGGCATTCCTTATCTGGGAACTTATGGGAGAGAAGGAGAAGCTTCCTGACGCTCACAATAAAAAAGGGTATTAGGTATCAATAGGAATATGTAAAAAAAGGCCGCGCCTTAAAGCGCGGCCTTTTTTGTTTTCAAAGGCGCAGGAAATGGTATTATAACCGGCATACGTATAGCTCTGCAGCGCCATTTGAACGCGGGTTCTAACGGACGCAAAAAAGTCGATTGCATAAGAGGGCTGTTCGATGCCGTTTTTTACGAGACTGATGGCTGTTTTTTATACGCGTTTTAGGGGCCTTGCAAACAGGGCTGCCAAAGGCCTTTCGGCAAGGCCGCAATTAGACATACCGTGGACGCTTTTTATAAAACCGCTTAAAGATTCCCGTATTGCCATAATAACGACAGCAGGTGTTCATCGCTCTACTGACAGGCCTTTTGACATGTCTGATGCAGACGGCGATCCGACTTTTCGCGTGATAAACGCCGATACGCCCGTAACCTCTCTTAAAATTACGCACGACTATTACGACCACCGCGATGCGGATAAGGATATAAACGTAGTTTTTCCAATAGAGCGTCTTCGTGAGCTTGAAAAAGACGGTGTTATCGGCGGCGTTGCCATGCGTCACTTCGGCCTCATGGGCCACATCAAAGGACGTTTCATAAAGCCTCTTGTCGAGACCACTGCGTCTGAGATTGCGCGTATGCTTAAAGAAGATAAAGTCGATGCCGTAGTTTTAACCCCCGGGTGAGTGACCTGTAACCGGTCCGTCGGACTGGTGGCAAGGGTTATCGAGGATAGCGGCATCTCAACGGTTGCCGTGTCGATTATAAGAAAGCTCACGGAAGAGGCAGGAGTGCCCAGAGCCGTGTTCCTTCACTGGCCTCTTGGGCATCCGCTTGGCGAGCCGTTTAACTCGCTGCAGCAGCGCATAGTATTGATAAGGGCGCTAAAAAGACTTACACTAGCCGATAAACCAGGCATCATAGAAGACCTGCCTTTTCGGTGGCGAAGGCACGAAGATTTGAAGGAGTAGCACGTGGCGCTTAGGGGTAAGAGTGGACAATGATTACGCAGCAAAAACAGCTTGCAGATGAGTTGCTTGAAAATGGTTGGGTAATAATGGAAAAAACCACAGTGTCCACCGAGTGGTGGCTCGATGAATTTTGGATTATAGAGTCTACATGGTCGCCGGTTGGTTTGAAATTGTATGTCAGGTTTATTGTAGATCCTCAGCATGTTAGGATGCGGAAAAAAGGCGAGCAGGTGCTGATTGTAAGTGCAGGGTTTGAAATTGGGGATTCGTGGCGCGCCAAGGACTGTGAGCCCGAGATTTATTTGAAGCCGCATTGGGAAAGAAACCTCCCCGGCTTTATTGCGAAGTTGTCGAAAATAAGAGATGGATATCGTGAGGAAAAGACATTGTGACTTAAAGGAGTAGCGCGCGTGACGTTCCATGGAAATCGAATATCCGTACGCATGATGGTTGTTCTTCTGTGCGCGGCATTTATTGCGGCACTGCCGCTGCCTTCCTTTGCTCATAATGACGAGGAAGCGAATATACGCGTCTATAACGAATACGCGCCCTCGGTCGTGAACATTACGACAACCACCGTGTCCTACGACTTCTTTCTAAATATCGTTCCGAAGAGCGGCTCTGGCTCCGGCATAATCATCGACACGCTTGGAGATATCGTCACCAATTACCATGTCATAGAGAACGCAAAGAGCCTAGAGGTAACGCTCTTTGACGGCAGTAAGTACGAGGCAAAGCTTGCGGGCATAGATCCTGATAACGACCTTGCCGTGTTAAAGATAGACGCGCCAAAGGAAAAATTAAAGCCTGTAGTCTACGGCGATTCAACGAAGGTGAGGGTCGGGCAAAAGGTGCTCGCAATAGGCAATCCGTTCGGGCTCGAGGGCACGCTTACCGTCGGCATAGTGAGCTCGCTTGGAAGAACGATGCGCACGGAAAACGGCCGCTTGATGCGCGGCGTAATACAGACAGATGCTGCGATAAACCCCGGAAACTCTGGCGGGGCGCTGCTTAATGCAGAAGGCAGGCTCATAGGCGTAAATACCGCGATATTTTCCCCGCGCGGCGGCAACATCGGCATAGGGTTTGCCATACCCGCAGGCATTGTTAGAAAATCCGTTGACGAGATGATAAAGCGCGGTTACGTGATACGCGCGTGGCTTGGCATAAACGGCCAGAGTATAGATACTACGTTCTCAAAGGTCCTTGGGCTTGGCGGCGAGGAGGGCGTGCTCATAGCAGAGATATACAAGGCTGGCCCGGCCGAGAAGGCCGCTCTTAAAGGGGGAACCGGATACAGGAGGCTTGGTAACGTGTTCGTGGCAGTGGGAGGAGACCTTATCGTTGCCCTTGACGGTAAGAAGGTCAAGAATAACGACGAGCTAAACGAACTGCTAGACACTTACAAGCCGGGGGCAAAGGTGGAGCTTACCATCATGCGAGGGAAGAAAAAGCTTATTGTGCCAGTGGAGCTTGGCGAGGCGCCGAGGCCGAAGTGAGGCGCGCGATTTTTAGGCGCATACGTTTTGGCGTAAGGAATACGCGTGTCCAAAAACCACTTGACTTAAAAGGGATTATTCTGTTAAATATTGCAATTCGTAAAACGTATTTGGCAACGCGATGAAAGCAGAAACCTTCGAGCGGGGTATACACCCTGCGTACAATAAGGAACTAAGCCTTGGTTCCGTGGTTGATTTAGCGTTGCCAACGCGCGTAATCATACCGCTGCATCAGCATATAGGAGCCCCGTCAACGCCGGTAGTTAAAAAAGGCGATGATGTGACCGAGGGGCAGCTTATAGGCGACGGCACGTCTTTCGTTTCCGCTCCTGTACACGCAAGCATTTCAGGTAAAGTCAAAGACATAGTAATGCATCCGTACCCGGCCGGCGGCTCTGCTTTGTCCATTATCATAGAAGGCGACGGCGTTACCCGTAAGGACTGGGGTTCGGTTGCCGGCGCGCTTGACCTCGGCTCCATGACAGTGGAAGAACTGCGCTCGAAAATACGCGCAGCCGGCATAGTCGGCATGGGAGGAGCGGCATTTCCGACGTCCGTTAAGCTTTCACCTCCGCCGGAAAAGAAAATCGACACTGTCGTGTTAAACGGCTGCGAGTGCGAGCCGTTTCTTACCTCCGACCATAGAATAATGGTGGATACGCCTCTTAAGGTCGTCTGGGGGCTAAAGGCCATCATGCGCGCAGTTGGCGCGTCAAAGGGCGTCATAGGCGTTGAGGATAACAAGACCGATGCTATCGAGGCGCTTTCAAAGGCAGCAAAAGAGATATCAAGCGATATAACCATAACCGCGCTCGAGACAAAGTATCCGCAGGGCGCTGAGAAGATGCTAATACATGCGGTGCTAAAGAGAAAGGTGCCGCTTGGAAAGCTGCCGATGGATGCGGGCGTTGTCGTAAATAACGTCGGCACCGCTGCAGCAATATTCGACGCTCTTAAAACAGGTAAGCCCCTTATCGAGAGAATAGTGACAGTTAGCGGTAACGGCATAAATAAGCCCGGCAACTTCCGCGTAAGGGTCGGCACGCCGTTTGAAGAGGTAATTGAAGCCGCAGGCGGAATAAAGGACGGCGACGAGGTGGTGGTTATAAACGGAGGGCCGATGATGGGCATTGCGCAAAGGACCCTTGATGCCCCTGTTGTGAAAGGTACCTCCGGCATAACGATACTTCAGGCAAAAACAGTTAAGCCGCTTTCCTATAAGCCGTGCATAAAGTGCGCCTCATGCGTCGAGGCATGCCCCATGGGGCTGATGCCATATAAGCTTGCGGATATGGGAAGGCTTGAGATGGCAGAGCTTTTCAAGGAATGGAGC
The DNA here is from genome assembly GCA_029858205.1 of Deltaproteobacteria bacterium. NCBI lineage: Bacteria > Pseudomonadati > Myxococcota > Myxococcia > Deltaproteobacteria bacterium. The sequence goes on from JAOUFM010000010.1 coordinate 13,829, forward strand.
GGCACTGCCTGTATCGAGTGCGGGTGCTGCTCGTTCGTTTGCCCCTCCAAGAGGCCGCTTGTTGAGTGGATACGGGTCGGTAAAATAAAGCTTAGGGAAGCAGAGCGCAAAAAGAGCGCTTAAAAAGGATTTTTTGATGGAAGAAACTGTAAATAAGACAGCGGCCGCTGCGCCTCAGGCAGCCGAGGAAAAGAAGACGAGGGCGTTTGTTGTATCGTCGTCGCCGCACGTCTTTGACCAAACGAATGTTTACCGCATCATGCATGCCGTTATTCTCGCGCTTATTCCTGCATGCGGTGTGAGCGTGTATGTATTTGGCCCAAGGGCGCTCCTTATAATAGTTGTAAGCCTTGTTTCTGCCGTAGTAACGGAGATAGTGTGCCAGAGGTTTTTAAAGAAACCTGTCACCGTAGCCGACGGAAGCGCGGCCATAACCGGCATACTCATAGCTCTTACGCTTCCGCCAAGCTTCCCGATATTTGGCGTAATACTTGGTAATGTCTTTGCCATAGCAATCGGCAAACAGATATTTGGCGGCCTCGGGCTAAACATCTTTAACCCCGCGCTTCTTGGCAGAGCGTTTTTGCAGGCCACTTACCCGGTGCTGATTACCACGTGGACAGACCCGTTCAACTACGGCTCAACGGCAGTCGATGCGATAGCAGGGGCTACACCTCTTGCGCTTAAAAAGTTCGAGGGCGCGATGGCAGCGCATTCGGATATGCTGCTTGGCAATGTCGCAGGCTCTCTTGGCGAGACCTCTGTGATAGCCATACTTGTCGGCGGTCTTATTCTTCGTTATCTCGGGCATATAAACTGGAAGCTGCCGCTAGGTTTTCTCGGAAGCATTGCCTTTACAAGCGGCGTATTCTGGCTCATAGACCCCACGAAGTACGCGGACCCGCTCTATCATTTATGCGCAGGTGGCGCGATGCTTGGCGCGTGGTTCATGGTTACGGACATGGTAACTTCTCCGACAACACCGAAAGGGCAGTGGATATTTGCAATAACAGCAGGCGCAATAACCGTCATCATAAGGCTCTTTGGAGGGTTACCCGAGGGCGTTATGTACTCGATACTTCTTATGAACGCGGTAACGCCGCTAATCAACAGGTGGACGAGGCCCAAGGTGTTTGGAGAGCTTGAGGCAAGGAGCAAGGCGTGAACCTTTCGGCAAGGATGATAATAACGCTTACGGTCACCGCGCTCGTGGTAGGCGGCATACTGACCGTATTTTATAAGAGCGTTGAGCCGAGAATCGAGCACAACAGGCTCGAAGAGGAGAAGAAGGCCATATTCGCGGTGCTAGATGGCGCGAGCGCGTACGATACCATATCGAAGGATATAGCGCTTGCAAGCGGCAAGAAACGCACGGTGCGCATATTCAAAGGCAAGGATGCGAATGGCAATATAGTTGGCTATGCATTCGTTGCGAACGGCCCTGGGTTTGCCGGCATCATATCGATGATGGTCGGGTTGAACGTTGATAAGGAAAGCCTTGCGGGAATGAAGGTCTTAGACCAGGTCGAGACACCGGGGCTTGGCAATAAGATAGTGGAAAATAAATTTACCGACCAGTTCAAGGGCCTTAAGATAAAGCCCAAGATAGGGTACGTTAAACTCAAGAAGCCCGAGCAGCCAACGGATATACAGGCTATAACAGGGGCAACGATATCGAGTGTGGCAGTGATAAACGCCATCAACAACGAGGTAAACGTGGTGCTTGGTATCCTTGCCGAAGAGGGCGATGGCGCAGCTGCAGTAAAGGCACCGGAGGGTAAGTAACGATGTCGCTTTCAAAGATATTTAAAACAGGGCTTTGGAATAATAATGCGGTCATAAAGCTGCTCCTTGGCATGTGCCCGACACTTGCGGTCACCAATTCCGCAATCAACGGCCTTGCCATGGGGCTTGCATCGACATTCGTTGTTCTGTGCTCGAGTTCGTTTGTTTCCGTGATAAGGCGCATAGTCCCCGGTGGCGTTAGGATACCGACTTATATCGTTATTATCGCCGGGTTCGTTACCTTGGCCGATTTCTTTCTCAGGGCGTTTTTCCCTGCCATAAGCAAGGCCCTTGGTCCGTATGTGCCGCTAATCGTCGTGAACTGCATGATAATGGGCAGGGCAGAGGCCTTTGCCTCGAAGAATCCTATACTGCCGTCTTTTGTGGACGCAGCAGGCATGGGAATAGGTTTTACCTGGGTGCTTGTCGTACTAGGCTCTGTAAGAGAGGTGCTAGGTAACGGCAGCATATTTAACTTTGTTTTCGCTCCCGAAAGCGTCTACACGCCGTGGATTATCATGATACTTCCGGCAGGCGCCTTCATAAGCCTCGGGCTTATGATAGGGCTGATAAATTACTTTAGCATGAGAAAGGCGAGGGCTGCACAATGAAGCCGGTACTGATATTTCTCTCGGCCGCCGTTGTAAATAACTTCGTCCTTGCCTACTTCCTTGGCATATGCCCGTTCCTCGGCGTTTCGAAGCGCATCGATACTGCCGTGAACATGGGGCTTGCTACAACCTTTGTCATGGCCATAGCCGCTGTTATAACGTGGCTTATAAACGCCTTCATACTGGTTGAGTACAATCTGCCGTTTTTGCAAAACGTCACGTATATAATAACGATAGCCGGGCTCGTGCAGTTTGTCGAGATGTTCATAAAAAAGACCAGCCCGCATCTGTACAGGAGCCTTGGCATATTCCTGCCGCTGATAACGACTAACTGCGCCATACTCGGTCTTGCGCTCTTCTCGGCGCTAAGAGAGTATACCTTCATAGAGTGCATGGCTTTTGGCATAGGAGCGGGTGTTGGATTTACGCTTGCGCTCGTTATAATGGCAGGGATAAGGGAAGAGCTAGAGTTCGCGGATATACCTGCGTATTTAAAAGGCGCGCCCATGACGCTTCTTGTGGCAGGAATGCTGGCGCTCGCGTTCATGGGGTTTGCAGGACTTATATCGGTATAAGCGAGGATTTTGGCTTAAAATTGCCGCTGCCGTGTGTTATACTGAACTATTGACGCTATGACAACTACATTACTCATATCTCTTGCAACGATGGGCGGACTGGGTGTGGCATTTGCGCTGCTCCTTGTCTATGGCAGTAAGAAGTTCCATGTGGAAGAGGATCCGCTTGTCGAGGCTCTCAATGCCGTGCTTCCCGGGACCAACTGCGGCGCCTGCGGTTATGCCGGGTGCGCCGCGCTTGCCGAACTTCTTGCAAAGGGAGATGCGCCGATAAACGCGTGTCCTGCCGGAGGTCAGGAGGTTGCGGACCTGATAGCAAAGGCCCTTGGCAAGGAATCGTTAAAGGCAAAACGCATACTTGCAGTGGTGCTTTGCCGCGGCGGCAACGCAGAGGCAGTGAAGAATGCCGTTTATAGGGGGGATATGAGCTGCTCTGCGGCCAATATTACCGGAGGAGAGAAGCTTTGCTCGTACTCGTGCCTTGGTTACGCTGACTGCGTGAGGGCGTGCGCGTACGACGCTATAGACATGAGCTCAAACGGCCTTCCGGTCGTGTTCTACGACAAATGCATAGGCTGCGGCGCGTGCGCAAAGGCGTGCCCGAGAAATATAATCGAGATGCACGATGAATTGCACAAGCTCTTCGTGTACTGCAAGAATAAGGACAAGGGCCCCCAGGCAAAGAAGGCCTGCAAGGTCTCGTGCATAGCCTGTACACTTTGCGTAAAGGACGCCGGAGCGGAAGGCGCCATAGCCATGAAAGACAATCTTGCCGTTATAAACTACGACAGCTGCCCTCAAAACGACGCATCCACCAAACGCTGCCCCACAAAGTGCATCCTCTACGGCGAAGAAGAGCTCTCCACGAAAAGCGCGTTCTACTCGAAGCAGGAAAATAAGAGCGCGGTCTGAGCTTAAAATTTAATAATCGGTTTTTAACCGTATTTTAATCCTATTTTGATAGCATGGAGTAATACGATCAATTTAAGTTAGCGGAGAGTTACCAGTTGTTTTTATTTAGAAAAATCATAGCCGTTACTGTTGTTATGTTTTTTTCTCTTGCGCTCACTTCATGCGAAAAAGCGCAACCTTCGTCAGCATCGCTTCGCGCAGGAGAAAAGCGCGCAACGATTGCGCCGGAGTATTTTACAGGCAAGGCGTATAAGGCGTATTTCGCGGCAAAGGAAATTCCCGAGGTCTTGGATAGTCTGTACTGCTACTGCGACTGCGCAAAGCATGCCGGGCATCTTAGTCTGCTTACGTGTTTTGTCTCGATGCACGGGCAGGGCTGCGATGTGTGCATGGACGAAGCCATAATGGCTTATGAGCTTCATCAGCAGGGCAAGGATATACTCAGTATCAGGAAGGCTGTAGACGAAAAATTCGCGCGTTGATGCGCAAAAGAGGTTATAGCGAGATGAATAGAAATAACATCGTAATAATAGTTGTTATCGTCGTGGCCGTAGCAATAGCCGCGTATCTCATAGGCTCGAAATCCGGAGACAGCACGGCGACCGGCGTTAAGCAGGGCATGCCGCAAAATGGCGGCGCGTATTATCCTATGCCGCAGACAAACCCGAACGAGGTAATAGCAGAGCTTGAAAAACAGATAGCCGCCAATCCGAAGGACGCGAAGCTGCATGTGAGCATCGGCAAGGCGTACTTCGGCTTGCAGAAGTTCGATATGGCGGCCGCGCACTATAAGAACGCCGTAAAGCTCGACCCTAAGGACGTCGATTCGTATAACGACCTAGGGCTTTCGCTCCATTATATGAAGAACTCATCCGAGGCCATATCTTTTATCGATAAGGGGATAGCGGTGAACCCGTATTATCAGCGTATATGGCTTACAAAAGGGTTCGTGCTCGCCACCGGGCTAAACGACGTAAACGGCGCAAACGAGGCGTGGAAAAAGGCCATATCCATAGACCCAAACAGCGAGGTTGCCGCTGCCGCAAAAAGTTATATAGCCAAAGTAGGTCAGACAAAGGCCGGTAAATAATCGATTATGTCCAACGATACCGGTCAGAATGCAGAGAAGAAAAGCTTGGTAAGCAATATCCCGCTTACTGTCTGGAGCATATTCAGCTCGCTTAAGTTCACCATCTTCATCCTCATGGCGATAGCCTTTGTCTCGATATTCGGCACCATAGTCGAACAGGGCAGAGAGATGTCGGTTTACGTCGCCGAGTACGGCGAGAAGTGGGCGCGCGTCATCGAGGTGCTGCGCTTAGACGACATGTACCACACCGGATGGTTTACTTCGCTTCTCATACTGCTCGTCCTTAATATCATCGCATGCACGTGGGAGAGGTTTCCATCCAAGTGGAAATCCCTTCTTGGCCATGCAGACGACTTCAATACCGCTGTTATAAAAAATCTTTCCCACAAGGAAAGTGTTAGGGTTTACCGCAGCTCTCGCGCAGCAGTCGAGCTTACCACCGCCATGTTTGCAAAGCACAAGTATAAGCACAGAGTGCGGGAGAACTCCGACGGCTCTGTGGCCGTCTACGCGTGGAAGGGGCTGATAGGCCGCTTTGGCTCCGATGTTACGCACGTGAGCCTTTTTGTAATCCTTCTTGGCGCCATCATCGGCAGTTACTGGGGATATAAGGATTTCAAGAGCATGACCGTGGGTACGACGGCGACGGTAAAGAACGCTGATTTTTCGTTAAGGCTAGATAAGTTCTGGATAGATTACTACGAGAGCGGGCAGATACGCCAGTATAACTCGATCCTTACCGTTATCGAGGGCGGCAAGGAAGTGTTCCAAAAGCAGATATGGGTAAATGAGCCGTTATACTATAAGGGGATACGGTTCTACCAGTCGAGTTGGGGCAAATCATGGAACAGGATACAGGCTGCGAACCTTGTTCTAAAGAGAATAGACAGCGGCGCCGAAGTGACGACCTTCTCCGTGCCGTGGGGAGAGATGGTGAATGTCCCCGGCACGCCGTATTCAGTCAAAATCGCCGGGTTTGTCTCGGACTTCGCATTCGACCCGGAGACAAAGCAGATATATTCAAGCGGCGACGACCATAAAAATCCGGCCCTGATGCTCGAGGTCTATGAAAAGGATAAGGAAAGAAATACCGCATGGATATTCGGCAATATCCCAGGTTTTAGACAAGCCATACCGGGCACGAAATACGATCTGCTTCTCGATTCATATAACCCGGCGCTCTATTCCGGTCTTTCCGTGAATAAGGACCCTGGCACCAACATCGTGTGGCTTGGCACCGGCATCATGGGCGTTGGGTTCTTTTTCGCGTTCTTTATATTCCACAGGCGCGTGTGGGTGCAGGTCTCGCCGGATGGTAACGCTATGTCGGTGGTTGACATCGGCGGCATGACCAATAAAAACACCCTTGGATTTGAAAAAGAGTTCGCTGAAATGGTAAAATCATTGAAAGACATCCCTATGGGGGGAACGGAGGCAAAGTAACATGGAAAGCCAGGGACCAAAAGTAGTAATGTCGCTAATGTTCTTTACCATGAGCTTCGCCTTTTATGCGCTGGCTGCCGGGTTTTATGTCGGCAACTGGGTGTTCAGGAAAAAATGGATAGGGCTCATCGCCACATCCCTTACCGTGGTGGCCGCGCTCTCTACCACCATGATCCTCGTAAGCAGGGCCATAGAGAGCGGGCATGCGCCGTTCTCGAACCTCTATGAGTCCATGGTGCTTTTCGTTTGGGCGCTCAACGTCGGCTATCTCTGGTTCGAGCTGAAATATAAGATGAAGGTGCTTGGCGCGGTCATCATGCCCATAACCGTTGCCTCGATGTTTGCCGCGTGGATGCTTCCTTACCGCTTTAAGGACGTCGGCGACCTTAACCCGGCGCTGCAGAATAAGTGGAAGTGGATGGTAGAGTTTTTCTCCAAGTTCGGCCTCGAAAAGTACGCCATAGGCTGGTTGGATTTCCATGTGTTCACGACGTTTGTAGGGTATGCGGCCTTTGCCATAGCGTTTGGCCTGGCAATAGCGTATCTTGTGAGAAACCACTACGAGACGACCGGCAAGACCAACGCGCTCGTAAGCGCATTCCCTGAGTCCAAGGTGCTCGACGAGCTCGAGTACATATCCATAGCATGGGGTTTTCCGTTTCTCGGCATAGGAATCGTGTCTGGCGCCGTGTGGGCAAATGCCGCATGGGGTACGTACTGGTCCTGGGACCCGAAGGAAACATGGTCGCTTATAACCTGGCTCATATACGCCGCCTATCTGCATGCGCGCGTTACCAGGGGGTGGAGAGGAACGAAGGCCGCTTGGCTTTCTATAGCCGGGTTTGCGGCGGTCATATTCCTATACTGGGGCGTAAGCTTCATACTGCCGGGGTTGCACGCGTACGCTTAGAGCATCGGATGCTTTGTTTTGTCATGCGTCTTAGCCGATTCATATTTATTCATGGCATATATTATCATACGGAGCGCAGAGCATGGTCGATAACGCTGATAACGAGAAAAACCTAACACCCATAATCGTTGCCGTGGTAGCGGTGATAGTTGCGGCTGTCGTTGCATTCGTGTTCATGGGGCGCGACAGCTATAAGGAAATAGAAAAGTCCAGCAGCGCAATTGATTTCGTTTTGCCGGATATGGACGGTAAGCTCCGTAAGCTTGGCGACTATAAGGGTAAGGTCGTGTTCCTAAACTTCTGGGCCACGTGGTGCCCGCCGTGCAAGGAAGAGATGCCTTCCATGCAGGTGCTCTACGATAATCTTAAGGACAAGAACTTCGTTATCGTGGCTGTAAGCTCCGATACTTCGGCAGACGACGTAAAGAAGTTTATCGGCGAAAACAAGCTGACCTTCCCCGTGCTTCTTGACCCGAAGGGAAAAATCAAGGAGGCCTACAAGACCACAGGCTTCCCCGAGACCTTTATAATAGACCAGAACGGCGTTGTCGCGGAGAAGGTGGTTGGCCCGAGGAACTGGACCGATAACGGGAATTTGTCTGTTATCTTTGACTTAATAAAGAACGGCCCCAGGCCGCGTAAGTAGTGATAATGCCAGACCTCTTGCAAGAGAGTGTGCGCTACGGCAGGGAATTGACGGTAAACATGCCTATCAGTGAGAGGGAAAAGAAGGTTCTTATCGGAGCCGTTGTCGCGGCCGTTATTGTCGCCGTCGCCATATTCGCAACTCTTGTAACCTATCAGAGCAAGCCCAAGCTGCGTCAGCCACCGCCGCCTCAGCAGCAGGCGCCTTTGCCATTTCAATCCGTATCCGCCGTCAATGTGCTAGGTGTCGAGGAACTAAAGCCAACGAAGCCGCCCGGGTTCGCAATTCCCGATATAGACGGCGTAACGCGCACCTTAGACGATTATAAGGGGCGTGTCGTGCTCCTTAACTTCTGGGCAACGTGGTGCGAGCCCTGCAGGGTAGAGATGCCGCATTTCGAGGAACTGCACCGTATGTATTCTCTGAAGGGGCTCTCCGTAGTCGCCATAAACGATTACGAGACGATGGAGAAGGCAAGGATATTCGCAAAAAAGAACAGACTTTCCTTTACAGTACTCGTCGACGAGAGCGGCAAGGTAAGCGAGAGCTATATGGCTGTATTTTTGCCTACCACGTTTATCATAGATAGAGAGGGCAATGCCATTGCCAAGATAGCCGGCGTTCGCGATTGGACCTCGCCGCAGTTTAGGGCGTACCTGGAGAAGCTCCTTACTCAGGGAAAGGTTGTGGAAAAAAAGAAGGGTAAAACGAAGGAGAAGAAGCAGTAATGACGACAGAATCGTTTTTACAGCTTGCGTATATGGGAAAGCTCGCTATGGCCTTTGGCGGCGGGCTCATCTCCTTTGTTTCGCCGTGCGTGCTTCCGCTGGTCCCGTCCTACATATCGTTTGTTACGGGGGTATCGTTTGAGGAACTCACCAACCAGGACGACTCAAAGGGGCTAAAGAGGGTAATACTTCTTAACTCGCTGATGTTCGTCATAGGGTTTTCCGTTGTCTTCGTTCTCGTGCTCGGGCTCTCGGCCCAGTACGTGAGCCACGCCATCGTCGAGTACAAGGACATCATACGGCGCATAGGCGGGGCCGTGATATTCCTTCTTGGCATACACGTTATCGGCATAATCAACATAAAGTCCCTTAACATGGATAAGCGTTTTCATTTCTTCAAAAATAAGCCGCAGGGGCTTGTGGGCTCGTTCTTTGTGGGCGTGGGGTTTGCGGCAGGATGGACGCCGTGCATCGGCCCAATCCTCTCCGCCATCTTCGCTGCGGCGGCTACGGCAACGAGCAGGGTGGAGAGCCTCTCGCTCTTTGCCGCTTATTCGCTTGGTCTTGCAGTGCCGTTCATGCTCACTTCGCTTGGCATAAACACGTTTTTGAAGCACTTTAACAAGATAAAGAAACACATGCGCCTCGTCTCCATAATAACCGGCATTCTCCTTATGGTAACAGGAAGCTTGATATTTTTGAATTCTTTTGCTACAATAACCTCATTCTTCTATTCTATCATGCCCGCTCTGGGCTAAGGGGTGTACGAGATTATGGCCAGTCCCGTAGTGGAAGTATACGCTAGAACCGGTTGTTGTCTCTGTAAGGAAGCAAAGAAGATTATCGGAAGGGTGAAAACCGAGATACCCTTCAGCTTCAAGGAAGTCGACATAGCCTCCAGTGAGGACCTTCTAAGGCGTTATACCGATCATGTGCCAACGGTCTTCATAAACGGCAAAAAGGCTTTCAAGTTTAAGGTGGACGAGGGTGAGTTTAAGAAGAAGGTCCGCCGCGAGATTATCAAGGCAGGACTTACCAAGGCTTCTTTAAAAACACCTGTAAAGCCTTAATCTTATTAATCTTTTTTGTAGTTTTCCGCTTCGGTTAGGTGGTTGGAAATGCTTGCCTATCTTCGCTCCGCATAATTACTTGATTTTCTGCCTAAATTCATGTAAATTCTATAACAGTCTCTTTTTTGCAAAAAAGAGGCAGGAGCTTCTCTAACTCTATGAAAAAACTATTTTTTTATACTGCCCTCATATGTGCACTGATTTTTGTGCCTGTGGAGAATTCCTTTGCCGCAAGCGCAAAGATAGTGAACGCAGCGCTTGATGCGACAAGCGGATTGTCCTTTACAATGAATGTAGAGGGCGCCATGACAAAGGACATGGAAAAGGCCATCATGAGCGGCATGCCAACGAAGTTTACCTTCCTTGTCGAGGTATATAAGATAAAGCCCCTGTGGCCGGATGCAAAGGTTGGCTCATGGAAGTTCCATCACATCGTCAAGTACGACGTCCTTAAAGAGGAGTTCGAGGTAAGGCTTGGCGAGTCCAATACCGTTATCAAGACTAAGGATAGGGGCGAGATGGTTGCCCTTATGACCGGGTGTAAAAACGTCTCCATATCGCCGATGCCGATACTCGAGCCCGGCAAGCGCTATAAGTTTCGCATCAAGGCCATGCTCGATGAAATCACGCTTCCGTTCTACTTGGACTATCTGTTTTTCTTTATAAAGCTATGGGAGTTCGAAACGCCCTGGTACGCCATAGAGTTCGTTCACGGTCAAAAGTAACCACGACAGGCCGCGCCGCTTATGACAGAGGTCATTAAAGACAACGACGGTAACGAGGATAAAAGGCGGCACCGCGAGTATTATCTCATATTCGCGCTGATACCCGTTATAGCCGCGCTTGCGTACTTCGAGTCCAATATCGTGTCATTTGGCGGCAATGTCCCGGTTGCCACCAATATCCTGGTACTTGGCCTCATTAACATCAATATACTTTTCCTCATCCTGCTTATATTTCTTATCCTCAGAAACGCTTTTAAGCTCTACATGGAAAATAAGCTCAGGTTCGCAGGCTCTCGCCTAAAGACCAAGGTCGTGGGCTCGTTCGTGGGGCTTACGATAGTGCCCACACTCCTTCTTTTTTTCGTGGTCATAGGGCTCGTCAATAAGAGCATAGATGCGTGGTTCGACATAAAGGTCGAGGACTCGCTTCAGGAATCCCTTGACCTTGCCAGGGCCTTTCACAAGGACACCTCCGATAAGGTGTTAAACGCCTCTTGGCGCATGGCCTCGGACATAGAAAAGGACATGGCGGCCAAGAACGGCGTCATGGACAGGGCCTTTGTAAAATCGCTTATCGACAGAAAGCTCGTTGACCAGTATTTTTCCACCATCGAGGTGTATTCCTCCAAGTCAAAGCGCGTTGCCTACGCCGTTTCCGGAAACGTCAGTCCGGCTATGGTGCCTGACATAGAAGCGGCTGAGATAGAAAAGGCTGTCACAAAGGGAGCGCATACCTTCGTGCAAACGCTTCACGCAGGAGAGGTGATACGCGGGGTCTCGCCGATAAACTTCGAAAAGGGCGCGGCAGGCGCAGTGGCGGTGACGTACTTCATGCCGCAAAACCTCGTTGAGAAGATGGGGGCCATAGCAACGGCCTTCGAGGGCTATAAGCAGCTCCAGGTCATGAAGAACCCGGTGAAGGTAACGTACTTTACCGTGCTTCTGGCCCTTACGCTCCTTATCGTGTTCTTCGCAATATGGATAGGACAGTCGCTCGCAAAGAGCATCACCGGCCCCATACTGGAGCTTGCCGAGGGCACAAACGCCATCGCAGGCGGCAACCTCGATTACAGAATAAAGATAGAGAGCAGGGACGAAATAGGGCAGCTTGTTAAGTCCTTTAACCGCATGACCGAGGACCTGAAGGCAGGTAAGGCAGGGCTCGAGAGCGCCAACATGACGCTAAGGGACATCAACCTCGAGCTTGATTCCAGGCGGCGTTATATAGAGGTCGTTCTGGACGACATACCTTCGGGGGTCGTGTCCATAGACAGGGGCGGCACGATAACCTCCATAAACAGGATAGCGGCAGAGATGCTGTGGGTATCTGAGCACGGCTCGATAGGAAAGGACTATAACGACGTTTTCAGACGCGAGGACGCCGAGGTCGTGGGCGAGATGATAAAGGAGATGAACGAGCTTGGCGTGGACAGTATCGAGCGGCAGATGAAGGTAAACGTCAAGGACAAGGGCGAGATGAGCGTGCTCGTGCACCTTAGCGCGCTTAAGAGCCTTGGCGGAGAGTACCTTGGCATGGTTGCGGTACTCGACGACTTAACGCACATGCTAAAGACCCAGAGGATGCTTGCGTGGAAAGAAGTGGCAAAACGCATTGCGCATGAAATCAAGAACCCGCTTACCCCCATTCAGCTCTCGGCCCAGAGGCTAAGGAAAAAGTATCTTGGCACGTTCCCGGGCGACGTCTCTGTCTTCGATGAGTGCACGCAGACAATAATCAGGCAGGTCGAGGAATTGAAGATACTGGTAAACGAGTTTTCGAGCTTCGCGAGGATGCCAGCGGCAAACCCCGTGCCAAACGACCTTAACGCCATAATAGACGAGACCGTTATCCTCTACAGGGGCGCGCACAAGGGCGTTGCCTTTGATTTTGTTCCGGATAACGGCGTTCCGGTCATGGACATAGATAAAGACCAGTTTAAGAGGATGCTTATAAATCTCTTTGATAATTCCGTGGACGCCATGGGAGGAAGCGGCTCGATACGCGTAACAACGGTCTATGACGTTGCCATAAGCAGCGTAAGGCTCGAAGTCGCCGATACCGGCCCCGGTATTCCGGACGAAGACAAGCCGAGGCTGTTTGAGCCGTATTTCTCGACAAAGAAGACCGGCACGGGGCTCGGGCTTGCTATAGTGAGTAACATAATCTCCGATCATAACGGTTATATACGCGTCAGGGATAATTCTCCCAAGGGAACCGTATTCTCCATAGAACTTCCGGTGAAAGCGAGGGCATAGTGAAAAGCATTCTCATCATAGACGATGAAAAGAACATACTCGAATCCTTAGACGGCATACTCACCGACGAGGGCTTTGACGTATCCACGGCAGCAAGCGCCGAGGAAGGGCTCGAAAAGGTGGAGGCGGCCCTTCCGGACCTGATACTTCTAGATATATGGCTTCCGGGAAAGGACGGCATAGCGGCGCTTAAGGAAATAAGTGCGGCGCATCCGGACATCCCGATAATCATGATATCCGGGCACGGCACCATCGAGACGGCCGTAAAGGCAACGAAGCTTGGGGCGTATGATTTTCTCGAAAAGCCTTTGTCCCTTGAAAAGGTCGTTCTTACCGTCGAGCACGCGCTCGAGCAGAGGAGGCTAAGGGAGGAAAACCGCGCGCTTGCCGGAAAGGTGCAGGGTAAATACGAGCTCATAGGCTCAACCGAGCCAATCGAGCGCTTGAGAAAGGACATACGGCGTGTCGCGCCGACAAACTCATGGGTGCTTATTACCGGCGAGAACGGCACGGGTAAGGAGCTTGTTGCGAGAAATATTTATCTCTTTTCCAACCGCGCAACCAAGCCCTTTGTCGCTGTCAACTGTGCGGCAATCCCAGAGGAACTTATCGAGAGCGAGCTCTTTGGACATGAGAAGGGCGCGTTTACCGGCGCAACTGCCGCGAAAAAGGGAAAGTTCGATATGGCCGATACCGGAACGCTGTTCCTTGACGAGATAGGGGATATGAGCCTCAAGACGCAGGCAAAGATACTTCGCATACTCGAAGAGCAGAGCTTCGAGCGCGTGGGGGGCACGAAGAAAATCAAGGTCGATGTGCGCGTGGTCGCTGCCACCAATAAAGACCTTAAACAAGAGATACAGAAAGGGACCTTCAGAGAAGACCTTTACCACCGTTTGAACGTCATTCCGTTCCACGTGCCGACGCTTAGGGACAGGGCCGCGGATGTGAGGCTCTTTGTCGAGCATTTTATCAAGGTGTTCTCCGAGGAGATAAAGACCGCCCGCCCTGTTGTCAGTAAAGAGGCTGTTGCCGTGCTCGAAGGTTATGCATGGCCCGGGAACGTTCGCGAGTTGAGAAATCTGATGGAGCGGCTCGTTATCATGTCGCCTTCTAACTCCATAGGTGTCGAAGACCTGCCTGATTATGTTTGCGGCGGACAGGGCGAAGGAGGCAGCGCATTCTTATCAGGGGATTCCTTGAAAGAAGCGAGGAACGGTTTTGAGCGGGCCTTTATAATCAAGAAACTCAAGGAATGCGACGGCAACATCGCAAAGACCGCGGAGACCATAGGCATAGAGAGAAGCCACCTCTACAGGAAAATCAAGTTCTACGGCATAGATGCGTAGACAGGGAGCCACGGTAAGGTGAAAAGGGAATCCATACTCATAGTCGACGATGACAAGGGCATGCAGACGGTTCTGACCGCTGTGCTCGGCTCTGCGTATGAAACTTCCACTGCAGGAAGCGGCGAGGAGGCCCTCGGATTGTTAAATAAGCGTGGCTTCGACCTCGTGCTACTCGATATGAACCTCCCGGACATGGGCGGCATAGATGTGCTGCGAAAAATAAAGGCAGAGGTCTACGACGACACCTGCGTTATCGTCATATCCGCGCTCGATACGGCAAGGAGCGTGCTCGATGCGTTAAGGCACGGCGCTGCTGATTATGTCACAAAGCCATTCGAGACCGACGCGCTTATGGGCCGCGTGGCGCATTACCTCGAGGGAAGGCGGCTTAAGCGGGAAATAACATTTATAAAAGAAGAGCTGCAGGAGAGAATTGGATATCAGGGGATAGTTACGAGGTCAGCCAAAATGCAGTCTGCTCTCGATACAGCAAAGAAAGTCAGCGCAACGTCATCGAGCGTGCTCATAACCGGCGAGAGCGGCACGGGCAAGGAACTCGTCGCAAGATGCATACACGAACTAAGCGAGAGGCGCAGCAAACCGTTTGTCGCCATAAACTGCGGGGCCATGCCGGCAGAGCTTATGGAGAGCGAGATATTCGGGTACGAAAAAGGGGCCTTTACAGGGGCTACCAAGGCAAGGGTCGGGAAGTTCGAATATGCGGACGGAGGCACCGTATTTTTAGATGAAATAGCCAACATGCCGCTTTCTCTACAGGCAAAACTCCTTCGGGTCATACAGGAGAGGACATTTGAGCGCGTTGGGGCCAACCGGACTATCGAGGTGGACATACGTTTTATCGTCGCAACAAATGCGGACCTGATGCTGGAGGTTAAAAAGGGCGCGTTTCGAGACGACCTATTCTATAGGTTGAATGTCGTGCCAATAAAGCTGCCGCCGCTTCGCGAAAGGCATGAAGATATAGAGCTTCTTTCGAATATTGCGGTTGAGACCTATGCCAAGAAGTTTAGAAAAAATATCCCAGGCATATCGCCCGAGGCGCTTACCGTGTTAAAAGAATACGAGTGGCCGGGCAATGTTCGCGAACTGCAAAACATAATGGAGCGGCTCGTTGTGCTCGGCCAGGACGGCGCCAATATATCGGCTGCGGATATTCCTTCGGACTTTAAAAAGAAGACCTCTGCAGCGTGCGCCGGCACTACTTCAGGCGATACGGACCTCAAAGAGGCTTGCAGGCGTTTTGAAAAGGAGCATATCACATCCGTGCTTGAAAGTGTCGGGTGGAGCAGGACAAAGGCTGCTGCAGCTCTCGGAGTGCACAGGAATACGCTTCTAAATAAGATGCAGGAGCTCGGTATAGGCAGGGAGTCCTCCGGCGGTTTACAAACAACCGGGAACTATGGTAAAAAGACTAAAGGACAGGCATAAATTACTTAATAAGGGGAACGACGGGCATGGCCGGACATTCGAGATGGGCTAACATAAAACACAAGAAACAAAAGAGCGATGCGAAGCGGGGAAAGGTTTTCACCAAGCTCGTAAAGGAGATCATGGTGGCTGCGAAGCTTGGCGGCAGCGACATAGGCTCGAACCCGAGGCTTCGCGGAGCGGTAGAAAGGGCAAAGAGCGAGAACCTGCCGGCCGATAATATAGACCGCGCAATCAAGAAAGGTGCTGGCGAGCTCTCCGGCGTTACATACGAAGAGGGCATATACGAGGGGTACGCCGCAGCAGGGGTGGCGGTGCTCGTGGCCTATATGACCGACAACAAGAACAGAACAGCCGGGGACGTGCGTTCCATATTCACCAAAAACGACGGACGCTTCGGTGAGAGCGGCTCGGTAGGGTGGATATTCGACAAGAAGGGGGTCTTCACCTTCGATATGGCGAGTGTTAAGGAAGAGGCGCTCATGGAGGCTGCCATAGAGGCAGGCGCCGACGATGTTGTAAGAAATGACGACGACGCTGTCTTCGAGGTCTATTCAGACCCGACTCTTTTTCATGCCGTAAAGACCGCCTTTGACGAAAAGAAGCTCAAGTACTCGGTTGCGGAAATAAGCATGATACCGAAGAACACCGTCAAGGTCACGGGTGGCGACGTAGGCAAGGTGCTAAAGCTCCTCGATGCCCTCGAAGACAACGACGACGTGCAAAACGTGTACGCGAACTTCGACATTTCCAAAGAAGACATGGAGAAGGTGGCGTAGTGGCTTTTTCCTTTAAGGGGGCTTTGTGAGGGTCCTTGGCGTTGACCCGGGCACACTTGTTACCGGGTACGGCGTTATAGAAGAGGCAAAGGGCGCTTTCAGGGCGATTGCAGGCGGCGATATAAAGATGGACTCTGCGCTGGAATTGCCGGAGAGGCTTCTAAAGATTTTCGATACTCTCGTAAGTGTTATAGACGAACATAAGCCGGATTGTCTCTCCCTTGAGTCCGCGTTCTTTGCAAAGAACGCCAGGAGCGCGCTCTTTATAGGGCACGCCAGAGGGGTTGTGATGCTAAGCGCTGCGCGTTTTGGCATAAAGGTCTTCGAGTACCCGCCCTCTACGGTAAAGCAGGCGGTGACTGGCTCAGGAGGGGCTACAAAGGAGCAGGTGGAGAAGATGGTCAGGCTTTTGACAGGCGTTGATAAGAAGATGCGCCCTGATGTGTACGACGCATACGCCGCGGCAATATGCCACATAAACCATTCGGCAGTGGCAGCGCTTGGCCCTATTAGGCGCGGCAGGGGAGGAAGGCGCAGATGATTGCAAGGCTTAACGGGAAAATTGTTGAAAAGGACACTTTAATAGCCATCGTGGATGTTGCGGGTGTTGGCTACGAGGTCAACATTCCGCTCTCTACCTATTACAGGCTGCCTGAGCCTGGCGGAGAAGTAACGCTTTTTATATCGACCTTTGTGAGAGAGGATTCAATTGACCTCTACGGGTTCTTTACAATCGACGAGAAAAATCTTTTCAGACTGCTTACATCCGTAAGCGGCGTTGGCCCGAAGCTTGCGCGTAATATTATCTCTGGGCTTCCTTCCGCGGACCTTCTTGGCGCGATTGCCTCCGGTGATGTCGAGAAGCTAAAGGGAATATCCGGGGTTGGCAAGAAGACGGCGGACAGGGTCATAGTTGAACTGAAGGATAAGGCAAAGGACATGGCCATTACCTCGAAGAATGTGCCGCATGCCGTGATTTTTACAGACGAACTTTTAAACGACGTTGTATCGGCGCTAAAGAATCTCGGCTACAAGGCCCAGGGCGCCGAAGAGGCCGTGAGGACGGTATTAAAGGAACTGCCCGGCGGCGCGCCGTTCGAGCAGATTCTCAAGGAAGCATTAAAGATGCTTTCGAGATAAGGATAACCTTTTATGGACGACAGAGACATTTCTCCGGCAAGACTTCCGGACGACGGATTCGAAACGAGCCTTCGTCCGCGCGTGATGCAGGACTTCGTAGGACAGGACAAGGAAAAGGAAAATCTTTCCGTGTTCATCGGCGCTGCAAAGGCCAGAAAGGAGCAGCTCGACCACGTGCTCTTCTACGGCCCGCCGGGCCTTGGAAAGACAACGCTTGCCCACATCATCGCAAACGAACTTGGCTCCAATATCCGTACCACGTCAGGGCCTGCCATAGAAAAGGCCGGGGACCTGGCTGCAATACTCACTAACCTCGAGGCAAACGACGTGCTCTTTATAGACGAGATACACCGGCTCCAAAGCGTTGTCGAGGAAATCCTTTACCCCGCGATGGAAGACTTTCAGATAGATATAATGATAGGGCAGGGGCCGTCTGCAAGGTCCATAAAGCTCGATCTGCCGAAGTTTACGCTTATCGGCGCGACAACAAGGGCAGGGCTCCTGACATCTCCGCTTAGAGACAGGTTCGGCGTAATCGTGAGGCTCGACTTTTATACGCCTGAGGAATTAAAGATTATCATAAACCGTTCGAGCGCCATACTAGGCGTTGCCATTACCGAGGACGGTTCTCTGGAGATTGCGAAGCGAAGCCGAGGCACCCCGCGTATTGCCAACAGGCTTCTTAAGCGCGTTCGCGATTTTGCAGAGATGAAGCATAACGGCAAGGTCACGGGAGACGTTGCGCGCTATGCCCTCGATAAGCTCGATATCGACATGCGCGGCTTTGATAAAATGGACAGGCGAATCCTTACCGCCATTATAGACAACTTTGGCGGCGGCCCGGTCGGGGTGGATTCGCTCTCAGCATGCCTTAACGAAGAGAGGGACGCGATAGAGGACCTCTACGAGCCTTACCTCATACAGGAAGGGTTCATAATGAGGACATCGAGAGGGCGCATGGCAACGCGTCTTGCGTATGAGCACGTCGGAAGGCCATACACAGAAAAAGAAGACCGCCAGGGAAGGCTAATATAGCGCAATCATGAAACGCATACTCGTTCATATCTGCTGCGGCCCGTGCTCTATAATGCCTATCAAGGAAATGCTCGAAGGAACATACGAGGTCACCGGGTTTTTCTATAACCCGAACATACACCCCGAGGCAGAGTTCAGGAAAAGAATAGAGGCCACGAAGCTCCTTTCATCGAAAATGGGCATCGAGGTAATATTCGACGAGGAGTATAATCCGAGGCCGTACTTCGAGCGTCTTTACGGGACGAATAAAAAAGCAATTCCAAAAGATATCAGGTGCGAGAACTGCTATGCATTAAGGCTCGAGAGAACTGCCGTTACTGCGCGCGCATTTGGTTACGACGCGTTCTCGTCATCTCTTTTGTATAGCCGTTACCAGAAGCATGACGAGGTCGTGGCAATCGGCAGAGAGCTTGAAAAGGCCGTTGATGTGCCGTTTTTCAATGAAGACTTTCGAAAGGGCTGGCACGAGGGCATAAAGCTCTCGAAGGAATACGGCCTCTACAGGCAAAAGTACTGCGGCTGCGTCTTTAGCCTTCACGAAAGATAATTGGGCATGCGTAATTTTTCATTCAATATCGCCGCGCGCCGCGCTGTGTTCGACGAGCCCTTTGAGATAGTGGAGAGAAAGGGCGCCGGGCATCCGGACTATATATGCGACGCGGTGATGGAGTCCATATCGATTGAGCTTTCGCGCGAGTATATAAAGCGCTTTGGCTCGGTGCTGCATCATAATATCGACAAAGGGCTATTGTCCGCCGGGAGCGTAAAAAAGCGTTTTGGCGGCGGCAGCGTTACAGAGCCCATGACGCTTACAGTCGGCGACAGGGCGGCATTCGGCGTAAAAGGCAGGCGCGTTGCCGTAAAAGACATTGTCGTAAAAGCCGCGAGAAGGTGGTTTACGGAGAACCTGAGGTTTGTCGACGCGCTAAAGCATCTGGAGGTGCGCGTTGAGCTAAGACCTGGCTCCGAGGAGCTTACCTCCATTTTTGCGGCAAAAGAAGCGATACTTGGCGCTAACGACACCTCTGCTGCTGTCGGCACTGCGCCGTTTACGCCGACAGAGCGGGCGGTGTTTCTCGTAGAAAGGTTTTTGAACGGAGCGGCCTTCAAGGCGGCGTTCCCGCATACAGGCGAGGATGTGAAGGTCATGGGGGTTAGAGACGGTAAATCCCTGGACTTGACTATCGCAATGCCGCTTGTTGCGCGCTATGTGAAGAACGAGCGCGATTACTTTCAAAAGAAGGCAGCAGTGCTGGCTGCGCTTAAATCGTTTACAGCAGCGCTGCCGTTTAAAAAAGTCGGCGTGTCGCTAAATACGCTCGATAGAAAAGGCTCGGGCATCGAAGGCGTGTACCTGACGCTCCTTGGCACATCTGCCGAGGATGCGGATTCCGGACAGGTCGGCAGAGGCAACCGCGTAAACGGCGTTATATCGCTAAACCGTCCGTCAGGGAGCGAGGCTGCGGCAGGGAAGAACCCCGTTAGCCACGTCGGCAAGATTTATTCTGTCCTTAGCCACAAGATGGCCCATGTCATCTACGAAAGTGTGGACGGTGCGGCCGAGGTCTATGTGTGGCTTCTAAGCTCCATAGGAACGCCGATAAACGAGCCAAAGAGGCTTGCGGTCGAGATAGTGCCAAAGGGGCGCGGCTTCTCAAGGACTGCGGCGCGTAAAAAGGCGGAAAAGATATGTTCGGATTCAATGGCCGATATACGGGCCTTCACACACGCGCTTATTCGAGGCGAATATCCGGTTTGCTAAAGGAGGAATACGATGGCTGCAAAGCATGATCCGGAAAGATTCAGGGCCGGGCTGATAGAGAAGAAAAGAGAGCTCTGGAATAAACTCAGGGAAGAGTATTTTACAAGGCTCGGTAAGGAGTATAACGAGCAGTTTTCGTCACCGCAGGACGTCGAAGACCTGGCAGTAAGTGACCTTATAGAGGAAACAGGGCTTACGGTTGCGGACATAAGGCTTGGCGAACTCGAGGCAATAGAAAAGACAATTGAAAGGATTGACGACGGCACTTACGGAAAGTGCGAGGACTGCGGCGAGGCAGTGGACGGCGCGAGGCTTTCTGCAATGCCTTATGCCGCAAGATGCCTTGCGTGCCAATCGAAGCGGGAGCGATAGGCCGAGCGTAGTGTTTTAAGATGCCTCAATATAAACCTTCCTACATAGAGCTTCATAGAACGGGCGATCTTCATAAGCGGGCCTCTCTGCTTTTGGAGAGGCTAAAGGACTGCACACTTTGCCCTCATAACTGTCATGTCGACAGGGTTGGCGGTAATGTCGGCGTGTGCAGGGTGGGCGCGAATCCGGTAGTGTCGTCTGCAGAGCCGCATTACGGCGAGGAGCCGCCGCTTGTTGGCACGCTTGGCAGCGGAACTATCTTCATGACGTATTGCAATCTTAAGTGTGTCTTCTGCCAGAACTACGACATAAGCCACCTTGGAGACGGTACTGAGATAACAATAGACGAACTTGCTTCCGAGATGCTAAAGCTCCAGAACAGGGGCTGCCATAACATAAACTTCGTAAGCCCGACTCATCAGATAGCGCAGATAGTTGCCGCGGTAGCAAGGGCCGCTGACATGGGGCTCGAGGTGCCGCTCGTGTATAACTCGGGCGGGTATGAGTCGGCGGAGGTTATAAAGATGCTGGATGGGGTCTTTGATATCTATATGCCAGATATCAAGTACGGCGACGACGCGCACGCAAAGAAATTCTCCGCCGTCCCGGATTATGTCGAGCGGGCCCTTGAGTCCTTAAAGGAGATGCATCGCCAGGTCGGGGACCTTGTCCTGGACGCGAAGCGGATTGCGCAGAGAGGGCTTCTCATACGCCACCTCGTGCTGCCCGAAGGTCTTGCCAATACGAAAAAGGTCATGACGTTCATTGCCGAAGAGATATCGAAAAATTCCTACGTCAATATAATGGACCAGTACAGGCCGTGTTTTAATGCAGGTGCGCATCCTCCGCTCGATAGAAGAATCACACGCAAGGAATATGAGGAAGCTGTTGAGATTGCAAAAGCAGCAGGTATTAGGCGCATAGCTGGCGTAACGGCGTAGGGCCTGATGGATAAGAAGATAAAAACCGAAAGGCAAATTTCAGCAGGCGGCGTGGTTTACAGGCGAGCCAAGGGTACTTTGATAGAAGTCGCGCTAATAGAGGTAGAGTCGAGTAAGGGCCTTGTCTGGTCGCTTCCAAAGGGGCTAAGAAAAGACGGCGAGAACCTCGCCAGAACAGCGCACCGCGAGGTTAAGGAAGAGACCGGATTAGACGGGCATATAGTAAAGAGTATAGATAACATCCATTATTTTTACTGCGAGAAAACAGAGGAAGGCACCAAGCGGTTTTTTAAGATAGTATATTTTTTCCTCATGGAATACAGCGGCGGCGAGACAACAGGTCACGACGACGAGGTCATTGAGTGCCGCTGGTTCCCGTTAGATGAGGCAATAGAGCTCGTAGCGTATAAAGACGAGCAAGAGGTGCTTAAAAAGGCAGGAAATATGATATTATCCCTTAAAAATTAAGGGCTTGTCATTGTTTTGGGTATTGTGGTAAGTTATTCGTGCATGGACGATATCAAGCGGACTTAAAGGAGCGCATGAAGATAACAGCTGAAATGATAGAAGAGCACGGGCTTACAACCGACGAATACGCCCGTATAAAGGAACTGCTAAAAAGAGAGCCAAATTACCTCGAACTTGGCATATTCTCCGTGATGTGGAGCGAGCACTGCAGCTACAAGTCCTCGCGCGTGCACCTTAAGAACTTCCCGACAAAAGGCCCGCGCGTTTTGCAGGGCCCGGGCGAGAATGCCGGGGTCGTTGACATAGGCGACGGCCTTGCCGTCACCTTTAAGATGGAGAGCCACAACCATCCTTCTTATATAGAGCCCTATCAGGGCGCTGCAACCGGGGTAGGTGGAATACTAAGGGACGTCTTTACCATGGGCGCAAGGCCTGTTGCGCTCCTTAACTCGCTTCGTTTCGGCTCACCCGAGCATCCGAAGACCAGATACCTTGTAAACGGCGTTGTAGCCGGAATCGCAGGGTATGGCAACTGCATGGGCATACCTACTGTCGGCGGCGAGGTGTTCTTTCATGAATCCTACAACGGCAACTGCCTTGTGAACGCGATGACAGTCGGAATCGTAAAGAGCGATAAGATATTTAGGGGCAATGCCTCCGGTGTCGGCAATCCCGTGCTGTACGTCGGCTCCAAGACAGGCAGAGACGGCATACACGGCGCAACAATGGCAAGCGATGTATTTGGCGAGGGCGGAGAGGAAAGGCGCCCGACGGTTCAGGTCGGCGACCCGTTCACGGAGAAGCTTCTTTTAGAGGCGTGCCTCGAGGCCTTTAAGACCGATTATATCGTCGGCATTCAGGATATGGGAGCGGCAGGGCTTACTTCGTCGAGTGTGGAGATGGCCTCGCGCGCAGGAACAGGCATAGAAATAGATGTTACCCTCGTGCCGCGTAGAGAAGAGGGCATGACGCCCTATGAAGTGATGCTCTCGGAATCCCAGGAGCGCATGCTCATGGTCGCGAAAAAAGGGTGCGAGGATAAGCTCCTTGAAATATTTAAGAAGTGGGACCTCGATGCCGCTGTTATCGGCAAGGTCACTGATTCGGGGTTTGTCCGTATAATGGAGGGTAAGACCGTTGCTGCCGAAATACCCGCCGAAGTCTTGACCGAAAACGCGCCCGTTTACACCAGGCCGTCAAAGAGGCCGGATTACCAGGACGAGCTACAAAAGCTCGATACCGCGAAAATACCTCTGCCAAAGGATTATAACGAGGTTTTATTAAAGCTTGCCGGTTCGCTAAACATTGCAAGCAAGGAGTGGGTTTATTCGCAATATGATTATATGGTGCGCACGGACACTGTCGTAAGCCCCGGCTCCGATGCCGCTGTTGTGCGCATAAAGGGCACCAATAAGGCAATAGCCGTGACATCGGACTGTAATTCGAGGTACTGCTACTTAGACCCCAGGACCGGAGGCGCGATAGCAGTAGCAGAGGCTGCAAGGAATATAACTGTCTCAGGAGGGCTTCCTCTTGCGCTTACCGATTGCCTGAACTTTGGAAACCCCGAGAGGCCAGATGTCATGTGGCAGTTCGAAAACTGCATAAAGGGCATGACCGAGGCGTGTAATAAGCTCTCCGTGCCGGTTGTTAGCGGTAATGTCAGCCTCTATAACGAGACCTCCGGTGTGTCGGTGTATCCGACACCGACTGTTGGCATGGTCGGGTTAATAGAGGACATGGCGCATGTAACAACGCAGCATTTTAAAAAGGAAGGCGATGTTATCGTGCTTCTTGGCGCGACAAAAGAGGAACTTGGCGGCAGCCAGTACCTAAAGACCGTGCACGGCATGGATAAGGGCGCTCCTCCAACGCTTGATCTCAATGCCGAGCTTGGGCTTCAAGATGCTTGTAGAGAGATGATAAGGAGTGGTATAATCAAAAGCGCTCATGACATATCCGAGGGCGGGCTTGCCGTTGCCGTTGCCGAAAGCTGCATTACACCGGACGGTTTCAAGGGTGCGGAGGTTAAGGTCGATTTTGGCGCGATGCGCCCTGACGCTGTTCTCTTTGGAGAGAGTCAGTCCAGGATAATAGTGAGCATTAACGAAAAGGACACAGCCTCTCTCGAAAAGATAGCGAAGAAGCACGGAGTAGAGGCTCTGCGTATCGGCACGGTCAAAGGCTCTCTGGTAAAGATAAACGATGTAATCAATATCAGTGCTTCGGATATAACGAAAGCCTGGAAAGAAGCCTTCGCGGCCTTTGTTGCCGCGTAACGGAGATAATATCCCATGTTCGATAAGTTCAATGACGAGTGCGGTGTCGTAGGCGTATATAACCATACCGAGGCTTCGAATATAGCGTACCTCGCGCTGCACGCGCTCCAGCACAGGGGCCAGGAGAGCGCGGGCATAGTGTCTAGCGACGGGGTAACGCTTCATTCCCATAAAGGCATGGGCCTTGTTGCCGAGGTCTTTGACGAAAAAATACTTTCCAACCTTCACGGCGCGTCCGCCATTGGGCACGTAAGGTATTCCACAACAGGCGAATCACATATAAAGAACGCGCAGCCCGTGCTCATAAACTACGCCAGAGGCGCTTTGTCAATGGCGCATAACGGCAACCTCGTTAATGCCGGAAGACTTCGTGACGAGCTTGAGGCATACGGCTCGATATTCCAGTCAACAATGGACACCGAGGTAATCGTCCACCTCATAGCGTCGAGAAAGGAAAACCAGCTTGTAGAGCGCCTCACATACGCCCTTGGCAGGGTGCAGGGCGCGTATTCTCTTGTCGTGCTAACTGAGAAGCGTCTTATAGCCGCAAGGGACCCGCACGGCTTCAGGCCGCTAATGCTTGGAAGGTTAAAGGAAGGCTGGATAGTCGCTTCCGAAACTTGCGCATTCGATCTTGTGGAGGCCGAGTTCGTAAGAGAGATAGAGCCCGGAGAGATACTCGTAATCGACGCAACCGGAACAACCTCATATAAACCGTTCGAGAAAAAACCATACACCCCCTGCATATTCGAGTTCATATACTTCGCCAGGCCCGATAGCCGCATATTCGGCCCGATGAACGTCTATAGCATAAGAAAGAATTTTGGCAGAGAGCTCTCGAAGGAGCACGTTGTCGATGCCGACATGGTAATCCCCGTGCCTGATTCTGGTGTTGGCGCAGCGCTTGGATATGCCGAGGCCTCGGGCATACCGTTTGAGATGGGCTTTGTGAGGAATCATTATATAGGCCGCACCTTCATCGAGCCAAAGGACTCCATACGTCACTTCGGCGTGAAATTGAAACTTAATCCAGTGAAGGATCTCTTGAAGGGTAAGCGAATAGTCGTTGTCGACGATTCCATTGTGAGGGGTACTACCAGCAGGAAAATCATCAAGATGATACGGGACGCAGGCGCAAAGGAAGTGCACATGCGCATAAGCTCGCCGCCGACTGTGTCGCCGTGCTTCTACGGCATAGATACTCCTACAAAGGGCGAGCTCGTTGCCGCGAACCACACGGTCGAGGAGATTAACAGGTTTATTACCTCCGATACGCTTGGATACCTGAGTGTCGAGGGCATGTACAGGGCGGTTAAGGAGTGCGGCGAGTCTTTTTGCGACGCTTGCTTTACCGAGAAGTACCCTGTCGAGAAGCAGCACGACAGGGCGCAGCCCCAACTGGTGCTTTTTAAATAAAGGGAGAACGATGCGCGTAGTTTTTGACAAGAATGTAGTTAAAAGATGGGGTGCGCTGCTTTTTGCCGGCGCGGTTATATTTGCGCTTAACGGCTGCGTTGTACGGCAGATGCTTAAGTCCGACGCCTACACGGCGGCCCTTAACAGGTGGACGAGCACGGCAAAGGTCTACAAGGATATCGAGATGAGGCTTTCCATGACAGCCACCTTCAAGAGCCTCGAGTACAGGAAGGCCTATGTCGAAGAGTTCGCACGCAAGTACCAGATAGACACGGAAAGCAAGGACCGGCTGCTCGCAAGGGAAATAGAGACGCACGGCGCGTATAACGAATTTTTCGTCGTTGCGTACACGCCGCTTTATCAGTGGAACGACCTCGAGCAGAAGAAATCCGTGTGGAAGCTCTATCTTATGAACAAGAACGGCGCAAAGACGCTGCCAATTGAGATAACCAAGGTCGACCACACCGAGGCGTTTTATATAGAATTCTTCCCGTACCTTGACCACTGGAGCAACGCCTATGTGGTCAAGTTCCCGCGCTACGATTCAACGGGCGCGGTATCGCTTGGAGAGGAAGACGCGGAGCTTTTGAGGATTGTTGTCACAGGGCCGCTTGGCAATGGCGAGGCAACCTGGAAGCTGGATAAAAAGGCACCCGTGAATGGCGGACAAGAAGAAAAGTAAAGAGCTCATAGACAGGATACTTTCACACCCGACAGCCGTGTTTTTTCTTATCGGCGTTATTGTCGTGATTTTTTCGGTAGTGCTTTTCGCAGTCAAACCAAACCTCCTTACACGTATCGATCTGCAGTTTTCGGATGTAATGTTCAAGGTGCGCGGTCCGGTTGCGCCCCCCGAAGACGTCGTCATCGTCGCCGTTGACGAGAAGAGCATAAATGAAGTCGGCAGGTGGCCGTGGAACAGGACAAAGACCGCGGAGCTTATTGACGGGCTAAACGAGGCTTCTGCAGTCGGGCTTGATATTGTTTTTTCCGAGCCGCAGCTGCCAAGCCCCGGATGCCTTGACGAAGGGTCGGACGCCGCGCTCGCAGCTTCTATAAGAAAAGCCGGGAACGTGGTGCTTGGATATTACTTCAGGGACGATTCCACCGAAGAGCCATCGAAATTGGCGCTCGATAAGCTCTCCGATGCCAAGGTAAAGATAACGCGCCGCGTGGACGGCTCCAAGAGTGAACAGGGCGGCGCTGTCGCAATGGTTAAGAAAAGCACAGGCGTTGAGTTGAATATCGAGCCCATACTCGAAGCCGGCGCTGCGGGGCAGGGCTCCTTTAACGTTACCCCCGGCACAGACGGCGTGCTAAGGACCGCTAACCTCGTTATCGGGTATAAAGAGGGCATGTACCCGGTGCTTTCGATGGAGGCGCTTAAGGTTTATCTCGGTGAACAGATAATAGTCAACGAAGGCGAGTACGGCGTAGACAGTCTTAACATAGGCGAGGCATATATTCCGACCGATGAGCAGGGCCGCTTCCTTTTGAATTACTACGGCCCGGGCGGGACCATAAAAACGTATTCCGCGGCCGATGTCATGAATAAGCGTCTGCCGCCGGGCACTTTCAAGGATAAGGTCGTCTTTATAGGCATAACGGAAATAGGCATCTACGATATAAGGGTAACACCGATGGATCCCGTGTTCCCCGGGGTCGAAATGCATGCTACCGTCGTCGGCAACGTCATGGAAGGGAATTTTATAGTAAAGGACGCTGTCACGGCGTTCTTTACGTTCCTTGGCATATTGTTTTTGCCGCTTATTCTGGCCTTTGTCATTTCGAGAACCCACAGGACATATGTGACCCTTGCGGCATTTGCCGTGCTCTTTCTAGTGTCATCGGTAGTGGCATATATGCTTTTCGCAAAGGCAGGCATGATGGTGAGCCTGTTTTATCCGCTCGTATCGCTTTCTTTGGCGTACGTGTCAATGGAAGCTTATAGAAACCTCGTTGTGGAAGGAAAAAGCAAGTTCTATAAAAAGGCCTTCTCGACGTATGTGCCGCCGCAGCTTGTTAGCGAAATTATAAAGAACCCTGAGAAGCTAAAGCTTGGCGGAGAGAAGAAGATAATCTCGGTTCTTTTCTCCGACATACGCGGTTTCACGACCATGTCGGAGAGCCTGGAACCGCAGCGTCTGGTAGCGCTCCTTAACAGCTACCTCACACCCATGACAGAGATAGTGTTTAAAGAGCAGGGCACGCTCGATAAATACATAGGCGACGCCATCATGGCCATATTCAACGCGCCTGTCGATGTTGTCGACCACCCGAGGCGCGCCTGCACGACCGCTGTTACGATGATAAGGGCGTTGCCGAAATTGAACGAAGGATGGAAAACAGCCGGCTTTCCGCCGGTCGATATAGGCATCGGCATTAATACGGGCGAGGCCGTTGTCGGCAACATGGGCGCTGATCTGCGTTTCGATTACACAGCAATAGGCGATACCGTGAACCTTGCTTCCAGGCTTGAGGGCATGACCAAGCAGTACGGCGTAAAAATCATCGTTAACGAAAGCACCTATAGCGCCTGCAAGGAAGACTTCGTCTTCAGGCTGATCGACCTCGTGAGGGTCAAGGGCAAGAACGAGCCTGCGGCAGTGTATGAGCTTATGGGGTTGACGACCGAGATGGAGAAGTACGCAGCGCTCTCGACAGCCTTCAGGGACGCCTACGTTGATTACAGAAAGGGCAAGTTCAAGACGGCAAAGGCGGCCTTCGAGGCCATACTGGCCAAATATCCAAGTGACGGCCCGTCGCTTACCTACATCAAGCGCTGCGACGAGTTCATCGCAACGCCTCCGCCTCCCGGGTGGGACGGCGTCTACGTCTCCAAAACTAAATAAGTGTTCTCAGTGCGCCTTGGGCTTTGGCGCTGCCGTTTTCTTTTTCCCGTCAGGGCCGACTATCGATATAACGTACTTTCCGGTCGTGATGTATTTCTTCGAGGCCTTTAATATCTCTTCTCTGGTGACAGACTCTATTATCCCCGGATATTCCTTGTAGAACTCGTGCCCGAAGCCGAGTATGGCGTTAGTGGCCATGTTCGAGGCCATGCTTGAGGCGCCCTGGAGCCCCATCTCGAACTGCCCGACTATCGAGCGTTTTGCCTTGGCTATTTCCTCGTCAGTAACGCCGTCCTTTACGGCTTTATCGAGCTCTTTTAGTATGCCGCTTATGGCCGCGTCCTTTTTCTCCGGGGCAGAGCCTATGTACACGCCGAAGGCCCCGGTATCGGGCGCTGGCACAAGGAACGACGATACTGCATAAGCCAGACTCTGTTTGTCGCGAAGCTCTACGAAGAGGCGTCCTCCCTGGGAGGAAAGTATTTCGTTTAGCACGGTCATCACGTACACGTCCCTGTCGTACATGGACGGGCCGGCAAAACCTATGCCGATGTTTAGCTGCTCTTTGTCCTTTGCCGCGCCGGTGGTCTTGACGGCCGTAATCGACACAGGTTTACCCTTCATGGCTGAGTTGCTTCTTCTGCCCTGGAATGAGCCGAGCTTTTTTCTGGCGTTTTCTATGAACGCCTTCGAATCCATGTCGCCGACTACCGCGATTACCATGCCGCCTGGGGTGTAAACGCTTTTATAGTAATCAACGAGCTCCTTTTTCTTGAATTTGTTTACAGTATCTATGCTGCCCTTTACCGGCATGGAGTAGGGGTGGTCGGAGAAAAGGTCCTTATAAAGAAGCTTGAATGTGTAGCCCGGCAGGTAGTCCTCGTCGCGCTTTATCGCGGCAACAGTGTCCTTCCTGACTTTTTCGATTTCTTCTTCAGGAAATGACGCGTTAAAGAGCACGTCGGTAAAGAGCTCGAACCCTCTGTCGAAGTATTTAGAGAGAAACGTTCCGGAGAGCCCTGCTGTGGTCCTTCCGGAAAATCCTCCAATCGATGCTGCAGTGTCTTCTGTTTCCCTTCCGATATCTTCAAAGCTGCGTTTTAGAGTGCCGCGCGTGAGCATGGATGCCGTGAACGAGCCGATGCCGTTATTTGACGCGGTCTCGTAGAGGAGCCCGCCCTTGACCGTTGCGTACACGGATACGGTCTCGTTCGAGTGGTCTTCCATCACAAGAAGCGTTATGCCGTTTGGCAGCTTTTCCTTTATGACGGCGCTTGGCGCCGCAGTCTTTGGCGGTGTATCCTTGCCGGCCACTGCGTAGGCAAAGGCCAGAGCGTTCCCGAGGGCTTCTTTATCGCCCTGTTTCTTGCCTTTGTCTTTTGATGTTTTGCTTACAGCGAAGTACTCATCCAGGGTGTTCTTTTGCGCCTCCGGAACTATGGCGGCGACGGTAGAGTTTTCGGCTGTAAAGTATTTCACAAGAGTTGCTTTTACGTCCTCTGCCGTAACAGAGCGTACGCCTTCTATATATTTTTCCTCGAAGGACAGGTCTCCTGCGGCGCTCTCGTAGTACCCGAGCTGGCTTGCCTTGCCGTCCATAGTCTCTCTTTGGTATATGAAGTCGCTCTCAAGCTGCAACTTTGCCTTTTCCAGTTCGCGTGGCGTGGGGCCGTCGCGTTTTAAGCGTTCGATTTCTCCGATGGACGCAATGATTGCTTGCGATACCTTGGCAGCGTCGAGCCTTAGCGATACGAGGAAAAGCCCCGGGTCCTTGGGCGTCATCGAGTACGCAGATACGCCGTAGACAAGCTGTTCGTCCATCTTTAGCCTCTTATAGAGGCGGGAGGTCACGCCGTCGCCAAGTATTACCTGTATGACGTCTATTGGGTAAACGTCTTTGTGGTTCACGGACGGTATGTGAAAGGCGAGGGTAAGGTGCGTTTCGTTTATGGGTTTGTATTCGACAACCGTTCTTGGAGCCGTCTGCTCTGGCTCGGGCGTTCTTTCCGAACGCGCGCCTTGCTCCGGCGATGCCTTAAATCCGTTAAAGGCTGCGGTCACCTTTTCGATGGCGGTTTTGGTGTCAACGTCGCCTGCTATGACGAGTATGATGTTATCCGGGGTGTACCATTTCTTGAAAAACCCGACGACCTTCTCTCGCGTGAATTTGCTTACCGTGTCTTCATACCCTATGACAGGGCGGCCGTACGGGTGCTTCGAGTATGCAGTAGAGAGCGTTTTCTTGTAGAGAAGGCGGCCGGGGTTATCCTCGTTCATGCTTATCTCTTCGAGCACGACCTTTAGCTCTTTATCGAGCTCGCTAGGGTCGAAGGCCGAGTTCTGGAGCGCATCGGCTATGACGTCGAGCCCCGTTGAAAAGCTCCTTGCAGGCACTGTTGTGTGGTATACGGTGTTGTCGAATGAGGTGTAGGCGTTTACGTCGCCACCGGCGCTCTCTATCTCTCCTGCTATTTCACCGACCCCGCGCTTTGCCGTGCCCTTAAAGAGCATGTGCTCGAAAACGTGAGCAAGCCCGGCCTCGTCGCCGATCTCGTCGGCAGCTCCTGTGTTGACCCATGCCTGTACGGCAACTACCGGCGCGCTTTTGTCTTCCTCTATTATAACGGTTAGGCCGTTTGGGAGCTTTGTCTTCGTGATATTACGTTTTGCTCCCCATGACGGGGCCGCGGCAGCCAATATCAGTAAAATGGGCAGTGCGGCAGCCAGCAGCGTTTTGAAACAATTGTTTTTTGCAGGCATTGTGGTCATTTCCTCCGTAAGAAGTTTTTACAGGCAATGAGACGCGCGAGGCTTTTATTATACGCTTCTCGAAGCATCTTTTCAACAAGAGAGCATTGCCCATTGACATTCCCGTCGCGCCAGTTAGAATTTATATAAGTAGCACAAAGAGGAGGCTAATATGCCGCAGCCAAGGATAACCGCAGCAGAGCTTAAAAAGCTAATTGATTCGTCCGATACCCCGCTTATACTCGACGTTCGTGGCCCTAATTCGTATGATGCAAGCGATAAGAAGATTCCAGGCGCAGTGAGGATAGGGTTAGATGAACTTGAAGGACGCTTAAGCGAACTGGACCGGACACGCCAGGTAGTAGCGTACTGCACCTGAACAAACGAGCATTCGAGCGCCCGTGCGGCTGCTATTCTATCGCATAACGGCTTTAAGCGCGTTGCAGCGCTTCTGGACGGCTTCGACGGATGGGTGAGGGCAGGGTACCCGGTGGAGAAGAAGTAGCGACTATCTACGGCCTTTCCTGTGCTTCTTTATCATACCGGGCGAGGTAATAGCCGTTGGGGAAAGCGCTTTTTCGAGCTCTTTTTTCGTTAGAAGCCCCTTTTCTATTATTAGCGTTGCTATGTCCATGTCTTTTTCCACGGCTTCTTTGCTAAGCTTTGCAGCCTCGCTATATCCTATTAGCGGGTTAAGTATGGTTGCGATGGCAGCAGACCTCCTGAAGTACCTTTCGCAGGCCTTTTTATCGGCCTTTATTCCCGCTAGGCACTTCGTTGTTAGCGTGTTTACTGCGTTTGTAAGTATCTCCAGTGATTGTAGCAGATTGTGGTTTATTACCGGCATCATGACGTTTAGCTCGAGCTGCCCGGCCTGCGCTGCCATCGCTATTGCCGTATCATTGCCTATTACCTGAAACCCCACCATGCAGACCATCTCCGGGACTACGGGGTTGACCTTCCCGGGCATTATGGAAGACCCGGGTTGCAGGGCCGGAAGTGTTATTTCGGATAGCCCTGTGCGAGGGCCTGAGCTAAGTAGTCTTAAGTCGTTGGATATGCGTATTAGCTCTATGGCAAGTGACTTAAGCGAGCCGGAGAGGGTGGTAAATGGCAGCATGCTCTGCATTGAGTATGGCAGGTTATCGCTTGTTTTGAGGCCAGTTATACCGGAAACCTGAGAAATAATCTTACATATTAGCTTCTGGTATCCCTTGGGCGTATTAATGCCTGTGCCAACAGCGCTTCCGCCTATGCCAAGGGTTTTTAGCCCCTTTTGCGCTTCTTTTATAAGGCCCAAGCTTTCTTCTATTGCCAGGGCATAGGCTAAGAACTCCTGGCCAAGGCGTATTGGCACGGCGTCCTGAAGGTGCGTTCTGCCGGACTTTATGACAGTGTCGAACTCCCGGGCCTTTTTTCTTAGCGAGGCAGAAAGGGTATTAAGCTCTTTTATAAGGGCTGCGGACGCCTTAAGTGCCGCAATACGCATGGCCGTTGGAATGACGTCGTTTGTGGACTGCGACATGTTCACGTGGTCGTTTGGATGTATGACCGAATAGTCGCCCTTTTTTCCGCCAAGTATCTCTATTGCGCGGTTGGCGATTACCTCGTTCGCGTTCATGTTGTGCGAGGTGCCGGCCCCGGCCTGAAAAACGTCGACGTGAAAGTGCTCTGATAGTTGGCCGTTTATTATCTCGTCAGAGGCCTTTATGATTGCTCGGGCCCTACGCTTATCGAGTACTCCAAGCTTATAGTTAGCCTCTGCTGCCGCGCGTTTGACGATTGCCGTTGCCTCTCTGAATTCCGTGGTGGCGTGGAGCCTGCTTATCCGGAAGTTTTCCATGGCGCGAAGCGTCTGTATGCCGATGTAGGCATTGGATGGAAGAAACCTTGCGCCAAGAGAATCGGTCTCAATGCGCATTCCGGTTTTCTTTGCCATTAGGGCCTACCTCTCTATTGTAAGTTTCTTGTTGGCTGCAAGCGGAGCGCTTATGATGATATGTCCGGCGAGGGTGTCCATTTCCTTGCCGCCGACAAGGAGCTTGACGCGCTTTATGCGGGAGTTTAGCGCCACGGTGTTGACTATCGAGTAGATGGTCTGAAGCTCGGCTGCGGAGCCGCCAGGGTGGTTTTCTACCACCTCTTTACTGAGGTCAACGTAGGCTACGTCGTTCTTTATCTTGACCGAGAGAAGCTTCGTGCCTTCTGGTATCGTTGAATCAAGCCCTGTTTTCGAGCCTTTTATGAGTATTGCTACGGCCTCTGTAATCTGTTCCTCAACAGAGCCTTTCTTTAGCGGACGCTTTTCTGCCTTGAGGTTAACTCCGTCGGGTGAGAGGAAATATATTTCAGCGTCGAATGCCTCGCCTTCCTTTATATGTGCCGGGGCAGGCGTTGGCTCGATAGGCGACGTTACTACAGCAGCGGGCGGTTTTTCCGTAGGCTTGTCCGGTTTCGACGGCTTTATTAAATCCGGGAAGAACTTATCCCCGAAAAACACCAGAAACAGCACGCAGGCGATGAAGGCGAGTCCTGCAGATAGTAAGAAGTGCCACGATATGCCAGTACTCTTCCTTGCCACCCCGGTTATCCTCCTATGTCCACGAGAGTGGCCTCTGTTATGTCTTCGCCAATGAATACCTTGCCGACCTTCATGAACCTTTCGGGCGAGTCTGTCACGTAGTATGCGTGCTTTGCCTTGGCTGTTCTTGCTTTCGTAAGCAGCCCCTTACTTTCGAGAGTCAGCCGCACGGCATCGGCGGTTGTTGCCGCAGAGTCTATTATCTCTACATCCTCGCCCATGATCTCGCCGAGTATGGGCTTTAGAAGCGGGTAGTGCGTGCATCCGGCAAGGAGCACATCCACGGAGGCGTTCTTAAGTTTTTGCAGGTACGTCTCTGCCGTAAGCCTTGCGACTTCATTATCTGTCCAGCCTTCCTCCACAAGAGGCACGAAGAGCTGGCAGGGCTGCGTTACGACCTCTATCGTCGGGTCTACTTTCTTTATGGCGTTTACGTAGGCGCTGCTCCTGATGGTGCCTTCCGTGCCTATTACGCCTATCTTGCCCTTAACGCTCGCCCTTACTGCCGCCGCAGCTCCAGGCTCTATGACGCCTACAACAGGGATGGGTAGCGTACTCCGAAGCTCTTCAAGGGCGTAGGCGGTAGCTGTATTGCAGGCAACGACCAGCATCTTTATGTCAAAGCGCAGGAGAAAGTCGGTAATCTTTAGCGAGTACTTTATGACCGTCTCTTTCGACTTCGTGCCGTAGGGAACCCTGGCCGTGTCGCCAAGGTATATTGTGTCCTCGTTTGGAAGGGTCCGGATGATTTCCTTTAAGACGGTAAGGCCGCCTATGCCGGAATCGAATATGCCTATGGGTCGTATCGCGCTCATGCCTTAATTAAGTCTATGGAATAGGTGCGTTATTGTCAATGGAAATTTGGGGGCGATATGCTGTATAATCGGTCTGTGGAAGGGGGGACGGGGATGTCCGGCCGATATGCACGCAGCCTCCTCCCGGAAACAATAATGCATTGAGAGGATTTTTCCAAGGTGCCTTTAAAAGCTTTTTCACGAGACATAGAGATTTATATAAAGTCCCGCTACGGGCTGATATGCATCGAAACCGTGGAGGAGGAACGCGCCGAAGAAGTCATAAGGCACATCGCGTTTTCCATGGACATGGCCTTTGCCAAATGGTGCCCGGCAACAGGGCTTACCATGCACTACTCCAATACGCCCATTGACAAGACCAAGGACATTCTCAGTGCCGTTGAAGAGCTCGAAAACGTCAGTTTCGGCGGCATATGGTTTTGCGCCGGCCTTCATGACGGGTTCGAAAAGAGCCTTAATTCGCAGACGATCTTTAACATGGTAAAAAAACTCGCGAAGTCCACGGGCGCCATCGTCATGGTCGGCGACAATCATAATATTCCGGACAGAATAAAACCGTACGCGGCCTTTGTGAAGCTGCCGCTTCCTGGCAAGGTGGAGCTTCACCGTATGATAAAAGGCGTTATCCGCGACCTCGAAAGTAAAATGAAGGTGCATGTCGACATATCGCAAGACGACGCCGAGCGGATGGTCAATAATCTGTCAGGCCTTACGTTCGTTGAGGCGCAAAAGGTGGTTACAAAGGCAATAGTCGAGGACGGCATGCTCACGGCCGACGATATCGCAAGGATAGTTGAGTCGAAAAAAAATATCATCGCCAAGGAAGGCGTGCTCGAGTATTATTCTGCTCCTGACGGCAAGGCCGAAACAATGGATACCGTCGCAGGGCTTGATAGTCTCAAGGCGTGGCTCGAAAAGCGAAAAAAAATACTGACCAGCCCGAATGAGGCGAAAAAGTACGGCCTGGATTTTCCAAAGGGCATACTGCTTTTAGGTGTCCCGGGCACGGGTAAAAGCCTTTCTGCAAAGGCAGTTGCGCGCGAGTGGGGGCTGCCGCTTCTTAAGATGGATACCTCGGCCCTCTATAACAAGTTTATCGGCGAGACCGAGAAAAACTTCAAGCGCGCCATGACAGTCGCGGAAAAGATGTCGCCTGTCATATTGTGGATAGACGAGATAGAAAAGGCATTTTCACAAGGGGACTCCACCATGGACGGAGGGCTTTCCCAGCGCGTGCTCGGCACGTTTCTTTCGTGGCTGCAGGATAGAAACGGCAGGGTATTCATAATGGCCACGGCCAACGACATAGCCAAGCTGCCGCCGGAACTTCTAAGAAAAGGACGCTTCGACGAGATATTCTTCGTCGATCTGCCCTCTGCCGCTTCGCGCGAGAAGATATTCGAGATACAGCTTAAAAAGCGCGGCCAGGACCATTCGGGATTCGATCTCCGCGGGCTTTCGATGAAGAGCGAGGGGTTCTCGGGCGCCGAAATAGAGCAGGTTGTTTTGAGCGCTCTTTACACGGCGTTCTCTGACGGCGAGAAACTTACTGCGGCGCATATCGAAAAAGAAATCACCTCAACCCAGCCTCTCTCCGTAACAAGGGCCGAGGACATAAGCGCCATGAGGCAATGGGCAGATGGCAGGGCCGTTAAGGTATAAGCTTTATTTTTTTGCGGCATCGACCATGGATTTTAAAGGATAATATGCCGTATAATCGTCTTTGATTGCGAGTAAAGGGGGGACGGGGATGGACAAAAAAGGCGCATATCTAAGTACCATCGAAACTGAGCATGCCAAGATACGCGAGATAATCCGCGAGTTAAATGGGCTGCTCGAAGGCAAGAACGATGTCGCGTTCCTGCACAGGCCTCTTGTCGAGCTGTCGGTTCTCTTGCCGCGCCACGTGGACGGCGAGGACGCAGTCTTTTACAGGGAGCTTAGAAGCGAAGCCGTGATAAAAGGCCAGGCCGCGCTTCTTCCGGCGCTTGACGTCTACATGAGTTCCATGCACGAACTTACGAGGCGTGTAGAGGAGTTCTTTCAAAGATATCTTGGCGACTCTATAAAAGTCGAAAAGGACAGGGAAGAGTCCTTTGTTCGTGAGCTTTCAGCCCTTCTCGACGACGTCATCAAGCGCATGGATAGCGAAGAGGGAAGCCTTTTTCATATATACAGGGCATACTTTCCAAAAGACTAACAATGGAAAATTCCGAAATAGCGGCTATATTCGAGGATATCGCGCATCTCTTGGAGATTCGCGGCGAGAACCCGTTTCGCGTGCGCTCGTATAAGCGCGCTGCCGAGGCCGTAAGCTCCATGACGGTAAGCGCAGAGAAGCTTGTTGGCGAGGACGAAAAAAGCCTTGAAGAAATACCTGGCATAGGCAAAAGCATACATGAAAAAATAGTCGAGATAGTAAGGACCGGCGACTGCTCGCTAAAGAAAGAGCTTCTCGAAAAGTTTCCAGATGGCATACTCGATTTACTAAAAATTTCCGGCGTTGGCCCGAAAAAGGCAGCGCTCTTTTATGAAAAGCTCGGCATCGGCAATGTCGACGACCTTGAAAAGGCCGTTAACGAAGGCAGGCTTGGCGACGTTGCAGGGCTTGGCGAAAAAACAGAAATCAACCTTAAGCGCGCAATAGCCGCGTACCGTTCGATACAGGGCTCTTCGCTAAGATACAAACTGTCGCTTGCAATGTCTAGCGTGGATAAGTATTCAAAGCACATGCTCTCGGTAAAATCCGTAAAGCGGGCCGAGTTCGCAGGAAGCCTTAGAAGATGGAAGGAGACCGTCGGAGACCTCGATATGCTCGTAGAAAGCAATGACCACGAGGCAGCGCTTGAGAGGTTTGTGTCTTACGGCGAGGTGGCCGAGGTTGTGCAAAGAGGTGAAAAAAAAGCAGCAGTGCGTCTTAAAAACCGGCTGCAGGTGGACCTTCGCGTGGTGGATAAGGACGAGTTTGGCGCGGCACTTCAGTATTTTACAGGTTCGAAGTCCCATAATGTGGCTTTGCGTGACCGCGCAAAGCGCATGGGGTTTAAAATTAACGAGTACGGCGTATTCAGCGAAAAGACAGGGAAGAAGGTCGCAGGCGCAGATGAAAAAGGGGTTTATGAAAAGGTCGGGCTTTGCTGGATAGAGCCTGAACTCAGGGAAGATATCGGGGAGATCGCTGCTGCTGAAAAAGGCAAATTGCCAAAGCTTGTCGATGTAGATGACATACAGGGCGACCTTCACATGCACACGACCGAGAGCGATGGGCATAATTCATTAGAGCAAATGGCAGAGGCGGCGATCAAACGCGGGTATTCTTATATTGCCATCACAGAGCACTCGAAGGCAGTCGGCATAGCGCACGGGCTCGATGAGACAAGGCTTAGAAAATCGCTTAAGGCAATAGACAACCTGAATGAAAAACTTAAAAAGAAAAAGGCAAAGTTCTTCGTGCTAAAAGGCGCTGAGGTGGACATCAGGCACGACGGCTCACTAGACTATGAGGAGGACGCGCTGGGAGAGCTTGACTGTGTTGTCGCTGCTGTACATTCGTCCTTTAATATGCCGAAGGCTGAGATGACCGAGCGCATAATACGCGCAATCGAGAGCGGGCTCGTGAACATAATCGCCCACCCGACCGGGCGCCTCATAGGGTACAGGCCGCCTTACGAGATGGACATGGAGAAGGTTGTAAAGGCCGCGAAGACGCACAATGTCGCGCTCGAGCTGAATTCTTTTCCGGAAAGGCTCGATTTATCGGACGTTCACTGCCGCCTTGCAAAGGAACACGGCGTGCCTGTCGTGATATCCACGGATGCGCACTCTGAGCACGATTTCGCGAATATAGTCTACGGCGTGCATACCGCGAGACGAGGGTGGCTAGAGAAAAATGACGTGCTAAACGCGAGACCGCTTGTTGAATTGAAAAAGTTCCTTGCCAAGGGAGGATAACCGATGCTTACTCACATACGCAAAAGGTCGAGAAAGACAGGGCTGCCGCCTGGCACGGTCGTATATACGGGCGATAAGAAAGACGCTGCCGTGCACATAGACGTGCTGCGCTACGGCCCGGATACCTTCGAGATGCGAGAAGGTGTTAGTGCCGCTGACTTAAGGCCTCCTGTAAAGGGCGATTCTACCGTCACGTGGGTTTCCGTGACCGGCGTGCATGATGCGCATATGCTCGAGACGATAGGCGGTATCTACGGCCTCCATCCGCTCGTTTTGGAGGACATAGCCAATACCGGACAGAGGACCAAGGTCGAGAGGTTCGACGAGTACGTGTTCATAGTGATGAAGCTTCTCGGGGCGCACTCTGGCGGGCATCACCCGCATCCCGAGCAGCTTTGCATAATAGTTGGCGATGGGTTTGTCATAACTTTTTCGGAAACGCTCCCGGTACTTTTCTCGCCCATAAGAAAAAGGCTTTCGAACATAAAAGAACAGCTAAGGCACAAGGACTCCGGGTACCTCGCGTACGCTGTGATGGATGCGGTTGTCGACGGGCATTTTATCGTGCTGGACGGTTTTGCCGAAAGGCTTGAAACGCTAGATAAGGAGGTTCTCTCGAGCCCGAACCAGAAAACGCTAAGAAGCATATACACGCTAAAGGGAGAGCTCCATCTGATAAGGAAAACTATCGCGCCGCTTCGAGAGATATTTGTTTCTCTCGAGCGCGGCGATACGCCTGTATTCGACGTCTCGGGCAGGTTCTATCTTAGAGACATCTACGACCATGTCATACAGTTGACCGAAATAACCGATTCCTACCGCGAGGCAGCCACCGAAATGACCGAGATATATCTCTCGAACGTCAACATGCGCACGAACACCGTCATTCAGGAGCTTACTGTTGTTGCTACCATATTCCTGCCGCTTACCTTCCTAACAGGCGTATACGGCATGAATTTCAAAAACATGCCGGAGCTCGAGCATCCGTATGGGTATTTTATCTCGCTTGCGGCAATGGGCGTGCTCGCGGTCGGGCTTTTCTTGTACTTTAGGCGTAAGAGGATATTTTTAAGTAAATAATGGTTACGCCTGACGAAGGATACCCATGCTTACGAAGTACTCCATAAGGACGCTTAAGAGGGTAGAGTTCCTTGATATAACCTCCAGGGTCGACGAGGCCGTGCGCCAAAGCGGCGTTATCGAGGGCATTGCCATAGTGTTTTGCCCGCACACTACGGCCGGTATTACCATCAACGAGAACGCGGACCCTTCGGTTGTGTTGGATATGATAAACAAGACATCTAAACTTATCGAGGAGGGCGATAATGCCTACCGCCATGCAGAGGGAAATTCCGACTCGCACATCAAGTCATCTTTGTTTGGCGCTTCTCTAACGCTTATAATAGACGGCGGAAGGCCGCTTCTTGGCACATGGCAGGGCGTGTACTTCGCCGAGTTCGACGGCCCGAGGGAAAGAATCTTTTACGTAAAAGTAATCGAGGGGTAGGGTTACGCCGAGGCCTGTTTAAGCGGCTGCGAATTAACTATCTTCTCAGCCTTTACTCTCGCAATCCTGTTCTTTTCCATGTCAACTACTGTGTAGCGCATACTGTCCTTTGTGACGAACTCTCCGCCCTTTGGCATTCTCTGCAGCATGGCGAGCATGTAGCCGGCAAGCGTGTTGTGCTCGAGGAGCTCCTCTTCGCTGAAGCTTAGCCCGAGGTCCACCAAGTCTCTTAGCGAAGCGGATGCGTCGATTAGCATGGAGCCGTCCTTTAGTTTCTCGACAAGCCCGCCTTTTTCTATATCGTACTCGTCCTCTATCTCTCCGACAAGCTCTTCGAGTATGTCCTCGATTGTCACTATTCCGTCCACATCGCCGTGCTCGTTAACCACGATGGCAAGGTGCACGCGTTTACGCTGCATCTCTCTTAGGAGGCGGCTTATCATTATCGAATTGGGCACGATGTAGGGCGTCCTTATGAGGCTTTTCAAGTCGAATGTGGCGCACCCGACGGAGGCCTTGAACACGTCCTTGTTGTAGATGACGCCCTGTATCTGGTCGAGGTGCTCCTTGTAGACCGGATATCTCGAGAACCCGGTGTCGGTGATGAATTTTAATACCTTATCCGAGGGCGTGTTGATATCGATGGCGCTTACGTTGGGCTTGGACACCATTATCTCAGAAACGTTTCTATCGGCGAAGTCGAATATTCCGTGCAAAAGCTCGGCCTCGGTCTTCTCGAATACTCCCTTGGCAGTGCCTTCTTTTATGTAATATTTGATTTCTTCTTCAGGCAAAAAGAGGTGGTCGGTCTTTTCCTTTATGCCAAACATGTGCAGCAGGAAGCGCGTCGAGGTCGTGAGGACAAGAACGAACGGCGATACGGCCTTGGCCATCATGTCTATGGGCCGCGCGGCCATCATGGCTATGCGCTCGGCATGTCTAAGCGCTATGGACTTTGGAAATAGCTCGCCAAGCACGAGGGTTGCATAGGACAGCAGGACAACCACGATGCCTATGGCAAGAGGCTCGGCTATGTTCTGTATCGGTTCAAAGGGTACGGACGCTAGAAGTGGCTTTAGGAACTCTACCGCCGCAACACCGCCTATGACAGAGGCGAGGGTGCCAACTATTGTGACGCCTACCTGCACTGTCGCCAGAAAGCGCTCCGGGTCGTCCTTCATGTCGCGGACAAGCTTGGCCGACTCCCTGCCTTCTCTGGCAAGGTGCTCAACAACGCTTCGTCTCGATGATATGATTGATATTTCTGCTGACGAGAAGTACCCGTTAATGAGAATCAGGATGAGGATTAAGATTGCTTCGAGTAATATACTGTCTATGGGATTTACTCTCCTTTCGCTTGTAGGGCGGTTTCTCCGGTAACTCGAATCAAGCTGCCGTTAAAAAACCGCCCTGGCTCCCGTGGCAATAAGTATACCATAAAGGGTAGTCGCACGGCAAGTGGCGCCGCAATAATTTTTTTATACTTCAATAAAAACAAGCTGTTGCGGTAAATACTTGAGACTTATTATAGGGACTTAAATGGCCTTTTCCCCGCAAATACGGCTGTTCGGCCAAGCTCCTGCTCGATTCTAAGTAGCTGGTTGTACTTGGCCAGGCGGTCGGTCCTGGAGGCTGAGCCGGTCTTTATCTGCCCGGCGTTGGTTGCAACACTGATATCGGCAATTGTCGAGTCCTCGGTCTCGCCGCTCCTGTGCGAGATGACGGCCGTGTAGTTCGCGTTCTTTGCCATCTCTACCGCTTCGAGCGTTTCGGTGAGCGTGCCTATCTGATTGACCTTCACGAGTATGGAGTTAGCGATGCCGTTTCTGATGCCTTTTTCGAGTATCTTGACGTTCGTGACGAAAAGGTCGTCGCCAACGAGCTGGGTCTTTGTTCCGAGCGCATCGGTAAGTATCTTCCAGCCCTTGTGGTCGTCCTCCGCAGCGCCGTCCTCGATAGATACGATGGGGTAGGCCTTTACGAGCGAGGCAAGGTAGTCTACCATTTTATCGGAAGAGAGTTTCTTGCCGTCGATGTCATAGGAGCCGCCTTTGTGGAACTCACTCGATGCGCAGTCAAGCGCGATGAACACGTCCTTACCGGCGGTGTAGCCCGCCTTCTTGGCTGCCTCGATAATGACCTCGATTGCTTCTCTGTTGCTCCTAAGATTTGGCGCAAAGCCGCCTTCGTCGCCAACAGCGGTGTTGAGGCCCCTGGACTTAAGAAGCGCCTTTAGCGAGTGGAATATCTCCGTGCCCATGCGAAGGCTCTCGGAGAAGGTATCCGCGCCGGCAGGCACTATCATGAACTCCTGGATGTCCAGGTTATTGTCCGCGTGCGCGCCGCCGTTTATGATGTTCATCAAAGGGGTGGGGAGCACCTTTGCGTTCGTGCCGCCGATGTAGTTATATAGCGGCAGGGCAGATACTTCGGCCCCGGCCCTGGCAAGGGCCAGCGATACGCCAAGTATTGCGTTGGCGCCAAGCTTTCCCTTGTTGGCGGTGCCGTCAAGGTCGATCATCAAGCGGTCTATGTATGCCTGGTCTCTGCAGTCAAGGCCGATGATTTCCGGCGCGATCTTCTTTAGCACGTTGGAAACGGCTTTTTGTACGCCCTTGCCAAGGTAGCGGTTCTTGTCGCCGTCCCTTAGCTCCACTGCCTCGAGCTTTCCGGTGGATGCGCCCGAGGGCACTGCAGCGCGCCCGATTACGCCGTCCTCTGTGATGACGTCTACCTCGACTGTGGGGTTGCCTCTTGAGTCGAGTATTTCGCGTGCGTTGATGTCTACTATGTTGGACATGTCGTGATATGCTCCTGTTTGTTGGTATAGGGTGGTGATGAGCGTGTTCTTGTGTGTTGCGGGGATATTATACTTTTTTGGCAGTAAAATGCAAGTGTGGAAGAGGGGATGGTGTCATTCCCGCGAAAGCGGGAATCCAGTGTCTCTTGTCTGTCATCCCGAACTTGTTTCGGGATATCGTCTTTTATAAAAGCCAGATGGTGAACCTCGTTCAGCATAACAAGAAGTTTTGCCCCTGCGGGGCGGCTTTTGGGTATGGGGCAGGCGGGGCTGCGACCCCGCCGCATAACCGCCCCATGCGCTGCCCCGCTTAAATCGCTTCGCTCATGCGACCCCGGCAGCGCATCCGCCTCTTATGCGGCCCGCTTTAAGCCCCGCGTATGCCCCATACCCGGGGTTTGGGGAAAAATAGAAACCGCCGATTTTTGAGTGATACTTTGTCAGAGGCGACTTTGACTTACTCAATGTATCCTACGGATACACCTGCGGCGTAAAAGCCGGCCATTATACGCGCCGCCAAGGCGGCACGATGCCTCGCTTGACGCAAAATCCCGCATCAAGTACGGGACAAGCTTGGCGGTTTGATTCATGGTTAAGGATTTGCTTGACTTTTTTGGTAAGGTGAGGGGATAATCTTTTTTCAAACATTGAATTAGAAGCTAGAATGAAATAATTTGTTGCGAGGCGCTATGACTGAAAAAAATGCTGATTTACTAGGTATCAAATCCTTCGGAGAGGCAGCGAATACTTTAGCAAAGGGTGTTGTAGATGCCGCTGGAGCATTTTTAGGCAGAATTTGTTTGCCAGCAGCTGAGGAGTTTGGTTTATATCTTGAGGATAAGGTGTCGGCATGGCGAACTAAAAATACTGCCAATATAGTTTTAGGTGCTAAGCAAATACTCGAGTCTCAAGGTGGAATAAAAAACAAACACGCACATCCTCGATTGGTCCATACTATTTTAGAGAATGGCTCATGGGTGGAAGACACGGATATTCAGAAGATGTGGGCTGGTTTGTTGGCCAGTTCATGCACTGAATCCGGAGATTGCGAAGAAAATCTGATGTTTAGTAATTTGTTGAAACAGCTTACTAGTTTGCAGGTCAAAATATTAAAATATGCTTGTGAGCATTCTGAGAAATATATTATTACTCCGACAGGTCTGCCATTTTCTAACGCCTTATATATAAGCACAGAAAAATTAAAAGCTATCACTGGTGTGGTAG
This sequence comes from Deltaproteobacteria bacterium, assembly GCA_029858205.1. NCBI lineage: Bacteria > Pseudomonadati > Myxococcota > Myxococcia > Deltaproteobacteria bacterium. Next base: position 58,048 of record JAOUFM010000010.1, read on the forward strand.
ATATTCATAGGCTAGATAGGGAGTTGGATCATTTAAGGTCTTTAGAACTTATAATAGGTGGGTATAATAGTTTGGGCAGTAATCCTGAAATTACACCAACAGCTTTAAGTATGCACTTGTATGTTAGAGGGCACGGTTCGGAGGAATCTCCTGTAAGTTTTTTTGGTATAACAAAAACTCGCTAACAATTATTCTGAGCAACGCCCACTGTACTTTATCTAATCCGTCATTCCCGCGTGTCTCTGGGCGGGAATCCAGAAAGGCCGTGCAAGTAAAGGGACTGGATTCCTGCTTGCGCAGGAATGACGAAAAAGCGGATGAGGGGTTATAAGTAAAGGATTACAATAAAAGCATTTATCATTCAATCCGTCATTCCCGCGTGTCTCCGGGCGGGAATCCAGAAGGTTTTGAAGAATTTTTACGTATATATTCTTTGCAGTAAACGCAACGGCACTTTGTATGCAGGGTTGACCTCTAACCTTGCAAAAAGAACGTATGAGCACAAAAATAATCAGGTAGACGGTTTTACAAAAACATACGGCGTTCATCGTCTTGTCTGGTACGAAATGCACGAAACATGGGAAGGCGCCGTTAAAAGGGAAAAACAGTTGAAGCGGTGGAAGAGGGCGTATAAATTGCGCCTTATAGAAGAAAGCAATCCGGAGTGGAAGGATTTGTACGAGGACATTTGCAGGTAGAAAACCTGGATTCCCGCCCAAAAGAATGCGGGAATGACGAATTGGGGAAAGCACTGGGTTGTTATAAGATGGTAATGGTGCTGTCGGTCAGGTTTAACCTTATTTCAAACTTGCAAGTCGGCTGGCAGGCAAGGCGCATGTGATTTTTCGAGTGCAGGCGTCACGCCTGCCGCAAAAATCGGCGGTTTATTGGCACGGTTAATAAGTCATATCCATGAAAAAACCATTCAAATACGATGCGTCCGGACTAAACGAGGCGCAATTCGAGCCCGGCTCCGGCAAGAGGGTGCTTAAGAATCTGCTCGGCATAAAATCCAAGCGGGCGATGGACAAAATAGAGGCCGCTGCATACATGATGGCAATAAAGGAATCCGCGAAGATTTATGATAAAGGCCATAGGTTCACGCTAAAGGATATTTGTAAAATCCATAAAATCTGGCTCGGAAAAATATATAAGTGGGCAGGACAATACAGAAATGTCAATGTGAGCAAGGGCGGATTCCAATTTGCTGCCGCCAAATACGTCCGCCACCTAATGCCGGA
>JAOUFM010000011.1 GCA_029858205.1 Deltaproteobacteria bacterium
CAAGCCGTAGTCTGTCATCGTCATCGGCCATGGGCAGCGGCGCCGGATGGAACTCTGGCAATGCGGCACCCGTGTCATCGGCACCGGCTAAAACAGTAGCTAATAGCGGCTTTGCCGGCACACCGGGAACAATACCGTCTAAAAAACCGTTCTGAGCGCGCTCTGGCAAAACAAGCGGCACCGGGGTAACGGCCTCCCCACCCAAAGCACCAACCTCAGGCACGACAAGCTGCAACTCTACCTTTGCCGCCACAGGCCCGGATGCATGGGCAAGGCTGCCGGAGAACAGAAAAAACGCGCCTGTGAAAATAAGTATTTTCGGAAGGAAAAACATCGGTTCCTCCGTTATGCTACGGATAAGAATGAACGAAAAACAACTTGCCTGCGGTCCCCTGTTGATTCACCCCTGCCTAAAAAGACAGGCCCCTGTGTCTTACTTTTTATATTATAACATTTTCTCTTCTGGAAATAAAATCAATTCGAACGGTTTAGTGCGGAAAAAAGCGCGGCAATATGCCCGGCACGGCACGATGCGTCTATGCCGCAGGCGGAGGAAAGAATGGAGACGCCGCCATCTGCGGCGCGCCCTGCCGCAGCGACCACGGCCCCGGAAGGCCCGGATGTAACGGTCTCTGCGCAGACATTGCCCATGACTGCCACATCCGAAAGCGCGGCCACAAGCGAAGGAACGTCGGTTGAATTGTCTACGGATACTGCGTCCATGCCTATCGCCTGAATAGACGATGCAAGTGCGGTAACATCGCCGCAAAGGTGCAGTATCGTGTTCATGCCAAAGGCCTTTATGCCGCCAACGAGCCTTCCTATGTGCCTCACTCCAAACTCTTCGAAAAACCCCGGGCCTACGGTCAGGTAAGAGGCGAAGTTCTCGGTTATGAATATCGTATCAGCCCCGGCATCCCCGAGAGAGCCTGCGTAAACAAGCGTATTGTCAACAAGGGCGTCCAGGAACGCATGCGCGTCTTCGGGAGAATTTTTAAGCGCAGTCAAGAGCCCCTTTGCGTGCGTAACCGATGTTGCAAGCGCAAATGGCCCGGCAACGTCGGCAATAAGCGGCGCTTCCTTATTACAATGCGGCTTAAGCCGCCTCATTACATCGGCTACAAGCGGCATCCTGGCGTCCTTTCCCGGGTCGAGCACGGGAATACGCGCATGGACGCTATCAAAGGGATAGTGCTCGTCCTCTACAGTGCCACGTTGCTCGCTCTCGCCGCCGTATGCCTCGGACTCAACGGTCATTATATATGGTATGGAAAGATTATCTGTCTTTGCCTTTTCCCTGAATAAAAGCGCATAGCGCACTATCTCTGAAGGGTCGGTTGAAAGGGCGTTCAATTCGAACCCTCCCTCCTTCACAAGCTCATCAAGCGGCGCGCTTATGAGCCCGCCTGCCATGAACGCAGGAAGCTTCGTCTTGAAGGTCTCTTTGAGGTAGGCTTTATAAGTTGGTTTCATGGTGTAAGGCGGTTATTCATTTTTAAAGCCAACGACAAAGTCAAATGCCTTCTTGACCGCGATGTCGCTTCCTTCGATAACGATCATCACAGCGCCCTCGCTCCCGCCAACACCGCCTGAGGCCGCGTGCACGGCCTTAAGCCCAACGTTCGGGAAAAGTATGGCGAGTGCTTCTATCTCTGTAACGATCTTTGCGCCTGTAAGCGGCATCATGCCGGCCTTGTCGCCTGTAGAATATTTTATGGTTCCCTGCCCCCACATTAAAGAAGCATCGGCAACCGATGGCACGAGTTTTTCAAGCCCAACGGGCACAATTAAATTAGCCCCCCTTGCCTTCAGTATGCCTATTGCAGCGCCTATGGTGCCGCCCGTATCGCTAGACATGAGCACGCCCGCGCTACCTTCCATATCAACGGCATTCGCGCCCTTTATATAAACATCGGTAGCCTTGAACTCCTTTATCGCGTCATTTGGATGCATGTCAACTTCGCGGCCGTCCTTTATGACTATTGGCTTTATCCTCTTCTCAAGAGGATTTGCGCCAAGCTCTCCTCCTGTTATGCGGCCTGCGGCAAACCAGAAATCATCGACCTTCCTGCCAAGAAGCAAGGAAGCAACGTGCGCGTTCGTGGTGCCGCCGATAATCACCACATACCCGTTCTTCATCGCGGCCCTGACCTCGGCCATTTCCCTTATTGCCGCCGCAATAAGGCGCTTGGACTCAACAGGCCTTAACACAACCGACGCCCTTACCGTATCTTTGGAAGCCTTGTAGAACATATATCTTTCCTTTATCCTCCTACTTCGACCCGAGCCCCATGCCTGCGGTGAGTATCTCACCTATGCCGCCAAGGGAGAAGGTGAGCATGACAGAGTCCTCTTCCGGCCTTTCCTCGTAGACAAAGGCCGCGCTCCAGCACTTGTGCTTATACTCGACGATATAATCGCGGCCAAGGGAGACGTCTCCCTTAAACGAATACCTCTCTGTAAATCCGGCGGACAGGTTGCCGTAGAGCTTGAAAAGCGCGCTGGCAGCGCCATAGCGCGCGACACCTCTCTCGAATATATAGTTAAGGGAGAGCGAGTACCCTTCATACGGCGCAAAGGACGCGGAAGACTTGAATATATCGGCGCGCTTGGTGTACGCGTCTATCTCTGTCTCAAAGAACATGGTTGCCCATCTCTCGGGCCTAAGGTGCAGCCTTCCAAGCACGTCCGAAAACGGCCTCTCTTCAATTGAGTTATTTAGCCCCTGTGCCTCTCTTATGTCATAGGACTGCCTCACTTCAAAATCGACCACATCGAGCCTTGGCCCTTTGTCAGAGAGCCTTGCCGAGAGAATTGTCCTGAACGCATAGGTAACGAGGCTTCTCGCCTCGACCCTGTCGACAGCATCGAAGTAAGGTAGATCGCCCTGCGGCTCGTCGGGTATATAGGAGTACTTTATCGAGGGCCGCATCATATGCCCGAGCCTTCGGAAGCGCCCCTCACCCAACTCAAATGTACGGTAAAGCGTTGACTCTAACTTTGCCCCTGTTTCGTAGATAAGGCGCTCGTCTGTATTACTGCCTGCTGCCGCCGATTCGCTCTTATACGCCGTATAACGCGGCGCGTAGAACGGAGTAAACTCTATGGGGCCCGCGTAAACAGGGAGCGTAAACTCAGGGCGCACATCTCCTCTAACGCCCTCCACCCCGGCGCGCCTGTCGAAACGCGCTGCTTGGGCATCCATGCTCATAAAAAACGGCGTGAACCATACTCTGTGCGGCTGCATCGTGAACATGGCCTCCGGGAATTTACTGGCCACACCCGAGTCGTTTTGCACATACAGGTTATCAAAACGCCTTCCCTGTATAACAAGCGCGCTCCTGTCCCATGCCTTTGTAACGGAAATAACGCTCTCAACGCTTTCGAGGCTTTTCTCGTTAAAGTTCCTGCCAAAGTCCAGAAAATACTCGTCATCACTGACGATATCGAGCTTGGCCTTGAAGCTCAAGCCGTTTGCCCCGTATAGCGTGTGGTCAAAGTAAAAACGCTGCCTGTCGTTGTCAGCCGACAGCGGGTGCAGATAATTTAACTGGTCTGCCCTGTATTTATGGATGCGCTCTATGTCGCTTTCCCTGTAATTATAGTAACGCATGTTGCCAAAGCTGTTTGCGGTATTAAAGTACCTGTACTCAAGCCCCGTGCCGAGGCCGCGCTTACTGTCAATATCAAGGTAGAAGGTGGCGTCCCTGCTGTCCGATATATTCCAGAATAAAGAGTTGTCCACGCCCGCGCCGCCAAGCTTCGAGTAGGAGAACCTCGGCGCAAGAAGCCCGCTTTGCCTTTCGCGGTTAACCGGAATGCTGACATACGGCAGATAGAAAACCGGCACGCTCTTTATCCTGAAAAACGCGCCCCTGGCCTTGAACGTGCGCCCGACCGTTACCGATGCCCCTGTGGTATAGAAGCTCCACGGCGGGGTCTCGCCCTCGGCACAGTCGCAGGTCGTAAAGGACGCGCCCTTTGCCGAGTAGGATTCCGGGCCGGTCTTTTTAAGCTCGTCTGCGCTAATGTAAATATTATCTTCCTTATAATAGACGCGCGCTGACACGAACACCGCGGTCTCGTCCTTCATCACGATGTCGAGGCTCTCGGCCTCAACAAAGCTCTCATCCTTGTAAACTATCTTCACATGGCCCGAGGCTGAGGCGAGCCCGTTTTTCATATCCACGTTCACCTTGTCAGCAGTGAGGCGTATGCCCTCCTGCTCTATGACAACAGAGCCCTCGGCGCGGTACGTATCAGTTGCCTTATCGTAGTTGACGTTATCGCCGGATATCTCGATTGGAAGGTCGCTTTTAAAAAACTTCGTGTACGCGGGCTCCGCCTTGGCAGGCTCCGCGCAAAAAGAAGGAGAAACGGCAATAAATGCCGCAAAGAAAACGGCGATGCACGCCGCTATGCCGATACAATTGCGTCTTGTCATAACATGATGCCAAACAAGAGAAAATTACCACAGGACGCGGCCCTTTACAACAGCGCACTTTAATAGCGCTTACGCCGCCGTAAAAACCTTATCGCCTCCGCAGCAGTAAATACCGAGCCCGAAACGCAGACAACCCCGGACGGCCCTGCCTCTTTTCGGGCCTTCTCTAACGCGCGGGAAACACGCCCCTCGCGGATGGCCTCTATACCGAACTTCCCTGCCCTTGCCGCAAGCTCATCAAGCGAAGCGCTTCTTGCCATATCCGGCCTTGTGACCACGACCTTTCGTGCCAGAGGAATAAGCGCCTTCAAAATGCCGTCTATGTCCTTATCGGCCATTATGCCGAGCACGAGAACGGGCTTTACGATACCTGCATCCTTTAGCGCATTTTTCAATGCGAGAGCGCCGTCTGTATTATGCGCCGCGTCCACTACGACGCGTGGCCGCGTGCCAAATGTCTCGAAGCGCCCGGGCCATGCGGCGCTTACAAGCCCTTCACGCACTGCGTCGTCGCACACGCAGCCTATGTAATCCTCCATCAGCTCAACGGCCTTGATTGCGCACGCCGCATTCCTCAACTGATGAGCGCCGAAAAGAGCGAGCCTTAAGCCCTTTATAACGCGGTCTCTACTCTCGTATTTAAGCGCACGGCCCGAGCGCGTAACGGAGAAATCGCGCCCGCATACGAAGACCCTCGCATTTTTCTCTTTTGCCGCCTTCTCGATGACCTTAAGTGCAGCGCCTGCTGCGGCAGTTACCACGTTCGAGTTCTTTTTGATTATCCCAGCCTTCTCGGCAGCTATCTTCGAAATAGTATTACCGAGTTCCTTCATGTGGTCCATGCCAACGCCGGTTATGATAGAAACTCCCGGGGTTATAACGTTCGTTGCGTCAAGGCGGCCTCCCATGCCGACCTCGACTACGGCCGCGTCAACGCCCTTTTCACGAAAGTACTCGAATGCCATGGCTGTCGTGAACTCGAAAAAGGTCGTGCCCTTTGGAGCCTTCCTCGATATGCGGGAAGCAAGCCTGACAATCTCGCTGCCTTTGATAAGGGCATCTTTAACTTTTATGCGCTCGTTAAAAGCAATAAGATGCGGCGATGTGTAGAGCCCTGTATCGAGCCCTGCTGCCGAAAGTATCGAGTGCGCGAATGCGGAAGTGGAGCCCTTGCCGTTGGTGCCTGCGACAAGTATCGAAGGGTACGCGCGCTCCGGATTGCCAAGTGCCTTTAGAAGCGCCCTCTCTCTGCCAAGCCCGGGCTTAACGAGCGGCGGGGCAAGCGCATACAGTTTTCGAAGAACCTCGTTTGGGGTGGGCATAGAAAAATGGCCGCGCGGCCAAAGGCTACCTTACGCGGTCAAAAGCGCCGTTATCTTAATCAGCGCCTGGCGCATGTTCTTTCTCTCGACTATCATGTCGACCATGCCGTGTTCCAATAGATACTCGGAACGCTGGAAACCTTCCGGAAGTTTCTGCTTGATGGTCTCGGCGATAACGCGCGGCCCGGCAAAGCCTATGAGGGCCTTTGGCTCCGCCACTATCACGTCGCCAAGCATCGCAAAGCTCGCGGTAACGCCGCCGGTCGTCGGATCCGTCAAAACGGATACATAGGGCACCGCAGCATCACGAAGCTTTGCCAGGGCAGCCGAGGTCTTTGCCATCTGCATGAGAGAGAATATGCCCTCGTGCATCCTTGCTCCTCCGGAGGCGGAAAACACTATGACAGGCGCCTTGAGCTCGATGCCTGTTTCGATAAGCGAGGTTATCTTCTCTCCAACTACACTTCCCATGCTGCCGCCCATGAACGAGAACTCGAAACTGCCGGCCATGACCTTCCTGCCGTCAAGCAGCCCCTCGCCGCAAATAAAGGCGTCCTTCTCGCCTGCCTTGGCCTGGGTTGCCTTGATGCGGTCCTTGTAGGTCTTCTGGTCTACGAAGCCAAGCGGGTCTCCGGCCTCGAGGTCTATGAAGAGCTCTCGAAAGCTTCCCTCATCGAGCGTTATCTCCATTCTTCTGCGCGCGGAAATCCTGAAATGATGGGAGCACTTCGGGCACACGTCGAAGTTCTTCTCGAGTTCCTTCTGGTATATTATCTCGCCGCAACTGTCGCACTTTATCCACATGCCCTGCGGCACCTTGACGGACTTATCGGACTTTTCCTCGCCCTTCGAAAATATGTCTTTTTTGAACCAGACCATTATGCCTCCGGCAAAGTTTCCTTATTATCAGCGCATCGCCCTTGTAAGCGACCTTGCAAAGCCCTCTACTTTTTTATCCGCCACATTGGCCTTTGACTTTGCAATCACGTTTATTATGGCGCTCCCTACGACAACGCCGTCGGCAACCTTACTCACCTCTCTTGCCTGCGCCGGAGTGGATATGCCAAACCCCACGGCAACCGGGAGCTTTGTGTGCTTTTTTACGCGCCGCACGGCAGGGGCAAGAGCCGAGGCTACACTCTTTCTCGCGCCGGTAACGCCCGCCACACTTACGTAGTATATGAAGCCCGTTGCGTTCTTTGTAACGGTCTTTATCCTCGAGATATCGCTTGTCGGAGTAAGCAGGTATATCAAATCGAGCTTCTGCTTCGTAAGCTCCGTTCTAAGTTCCTTGGATTCTTCCGGCGGCATGTCGACGATTAGCACGCCGTCCGCTCCGGCCTTTTTCGCCCTCTCTGCAAAACGCGAGAGGCCATACGAGAACACGGGATTGTAATACCCGAAGAGCACTACCGGAATGGAAGTCTTTTTACGTATGCTCCTTACGAGCGAAAAAACCGTATCTATGGTAACGCCCTTTTTAAGCGCCCGCTCGCTCGACGCTTGTATGGTCGGGCCGTCCGCCATGGGGTCCGAGAACGGCACGCCAAGCTCGATAATATCGGCCCCTGCTCTCTCGAGCGCAAGGACTATCTTTAAAGTAACATTTATGTCCGGGTCTCCTGCGGTAACAAACGGCACGAAAACCTTTTTGCCTTCTTTTTTCGCCTTGCTAAACGCGGCGGCTATGCCAGACGGCTTAAGTTGTTTTTTCTTCATAGGCTAAACCCCAGTATCTTCGAAACGGTTGCAAGGTCCTTATCTCCCCTGCCCGAGAGATTTACGACTATCACACGGCCCTTGCCGACTCTCCTTGCGGCCTTGCACGCGTACGCAACGGCATGCGAGCTCTCGAGAGCAGGTATTATGCCCTCTGTCTCGCAAAGGAGCTTAAAGGCTGCTATGGCCTCCTTGTCGGTAATGGAGGTGTACTTAACGCGGCCGATGTCTTTAAGGTACGAATGCTCGGGCCCAACACCCGGGTAATCGAGCCCCGCTGAAACGGAATGAGTGTCTATTATCTGGCCGTACTTGTCGTGAAGCAGATAGCTCTTGCTGCCGTGTAGCACACCGACCCTTCCGGCACTTATGGTTGCCGCGTGGCGTCCGCTCCTTATGCCGCTTCCCCCAGCCTCTACTCCGGTTAGGCGCACCTTGCGGTATTTTAGAAACGGATGGAATATGCCCATGGCGTTACTGCCGCCGCCGACACAGGCGATTACGAGGTCCGGAAGGCGTCCTTCTGCGCGCTTTAAATCGCGCTTTACTTCATCGCCGATAATGGACTGAAAATCGCGCACCATCATCGGGTACGGATGCGGCCCGGCAACAGAGCCGATTATGTAGAAGGTATTGCTTACATTCGTCACCCAGTCCCTAAGCGCCTCGTTCATCGCGTCCTTAAGCGTACGGCTCCCGGATGTTACGGAGTTGACCTTTGCGCCAAGAAGCTTCATCCTGAAAACGTTCGGGCTCTGGCGTTGAATATCGTCCTCGCCCATGTAGACCTCGCACTCGAGACCAAACATCGCTGCAACGGTAGCTGTGGCGACTCCGTGCTGCCCGGCCCCTGTCTCCGCGATGACGCGCTTTTTCTTCATCCTTCTTGCAAGGAGAGCCTGGCCTATGGTGTTATTTACCTTATGCGCTCCCGTGTGGCAGAGGTCTTCGCGTTTTAAATATATCTTTGCCCCGCCAAGCTTCTTCGTAAGTCTTTCGGCGAAATATAAAGGTGTCGGACGGCCTACGTAGTCCTTCAAGTAATACGCAAGCTCGTCCTTGAAACCTTTCTCGTTCTTGAACTTCAAGTAGGCACGCTCAAGCTCCATTACAGCGGGCATGAGAGTTTCCGAGATATAGCGGCCTCCGTACTGGCCGAAATGTCCGGTCTTATCCGGTAGGTTGTCAAATGATGACATAATCAGGCGCTCTTGGCCTCCTTTATGAACTTTTGTACTTTCTTTGCGTCCTTCTTGCCAGGCTTTGACTCTACCCCTGAGCTAACGTCAACCGCATAGGGCCTTACCATCTTGACTGCCCTTGCCACGTTATCTGGCGTAAGGCCGCCCGAAAGTATCACTGTTGCAAAGTCCTCTGTCCCGGAGGCGATTTCCCAGTCGAATGTAGTGCCCGTGCCTCCCGGAACTCCCTCTTTATACGTATCAAGGAGCACTGCCGAGGCAGCGTCGAAACTTGCAAGCAATATCATGTCCTCAGTGGACTTTACGCGCACGGCCTTTATAGACTTTACGTGCACGCCCTTTATATAATCATTGGTCTCGCTGCCGTGAAGCTGGGCAACGGTAAGTCCGGCTTCCTTCACTACATTATTGACCACATCCTGCTTTTCGTCAACGAATACGCCAACGGTTATAACGAACGGCGGCAGCGCCTTTACTATCTCTCCGGCTTTTGCAGGGTCAACGTAGCGCGGGCTATTTTTCCAGAACACGAACCCGAGCGCGTCGGCCCCGGCCTCTACTGCCATAAGAGCGTCCTCAACGGAGGTAATGCCGCATATCTTGACCTTCACACCCACGGCCATGCCTCCCTACGCGCCTCTAAGCTCGCGAAGTTTCTTTCCGATATCAGCCTCGCGCATAAGGGACTCGCCTATCAAAAAAGCGTCCACTCCCGCTGCGTCGAGAAGCCTCACATCCTCTATGCGGTTAATCCCGCTCTCCGTCACCACGGTCTTTTCTGCCGGTATGCGCTCGATAAGGCGAACGGTGGTGTTTATGTCGGTAACAAAGGTATTCAAGTCCCTATTGTTGATGCCTATCAGTTTCGCGCCGATATCAAGAGCCGCATCGAGCTCTTTTTCCGTGTGCACCTCTATCAGGCTGTCCAATCCGAGAGCCGATGCCGCGTCCATTAGTTCCTTCATGCGGCCCTTATCAAGTGCCGCGGCTATGAGAAGTATCGCGTCCGCGCCAACTGCCCTTGCCTCGCAGATCTGATACTCGTCTACTATAAAATCCTTTCTTAAAAGCGGCAGCGAGACTTTCTCTCTTATGCGGACAAGGTTCTCGAGGCTGCCCATGAAGTACTTTTCATCGGTAAGCACCGATATTGCCGCTGCGCCGTTTTTTTCGTAAGTAAGCGCCACCGCAACAGGGTCGAAGTCGGCCCTGATAATCCCCTTTGACGGAGATGCCTTCTTAACCTCTGCTATGACGCGCACACCCTCGCCCAAGAGCGCTGCCTCAAACCCGCGCGTCTTAGGGGTGAGCCTTATCTCAGCCTCAAACCCAGCGATACGCTCTTTTCTCGGCTTCTCCTTAAACAGCGCGGCAAGGGCGGCCTTCTTATGCTCTACTATCTCTCTAAGTATTCCCGGAACCGCCATCTCAAGCCTTACTCATTGGTCATACGCACGAGCGAATCAAGCTTCTTTCCTGCCTCGCCGGAATCAACAGCGCCCCTTGCAACCGCTATGCCCTCTTCGAATGTGCCTGCCTTGCCTGCGGCTGCTATCGCGGCAGCGGCATTAAGAATTACTATGTCGCGAGCCGGCCCCTTCTTACCTTCGAACACGCCGCGTATTATCTTCGCGTTGTCATCGGGGCCGCCGCCCTTCAAATCCTCTGCCTTGCATCTTGTGAACCCGAAATCTTCGGGAGAGATACGGTAACTTTTTATTTTTCCGTTATCGAGCTCAGAGACCTTGGTTGAGTCCGCAAGCGTGATTTCATCAAGGCCGTCCTCGCCGCGAACTACAAAGGCGCGCCTGGAGCCAAGGTTATTTAACACCTGCGCGAGTATATCGGTAAGTAGCGGGTCATACACGCCAAGCACCTGATACTTTGCTCCCGCAGGGTTGGTAAGAGGGCCCAGCACGTTGAATATTGTGCGTATGCCTATTTCCCTTCTTACAGGGGCCGCGTGCTTCATGGCCCCGTGAAAGAGCGGGGCAAAGAGGAAGCCTATGCCAACTGTCTTAAGACAGTCTTCGACCTTTGCAACTTCCGCATCTATATTCACGCCAAGGGCCTTTAACACATCAGCGCTCCCGGACTTGGAGGAAACAGACCTGTTGCCGTGCTTTGCTACCGTTATGCCGCAGGCAGCTACGACAAAGGCCGCAGCTGTCGAGATATTGAACGTCCCTGTCTCGTCGCCCCCGGTGCCGCATGTGTCCACTATAGGGCCTTCACCTGCATCGACCTTTGCAGCCTTTTCTCTCATCACCCTGGCAGCGCCGGTTATCTCGGCTACTGTCTCGCCCTTCATGCGAAGGGCGGTTATAAAGGCGGCGATTTGCGAAGGGGTGGCGTTACCGCTCATCACCTCGTTCATCACAGAAAACATCTCTGCCTCGGTAAGGTCAGAGCCCTTTACAACCCTTGCTATCGCGTCTTTTATATCCATGACCTTCCCTACACCCTCACGCCAAGCTTAAGAAAATTCCTTAAAAGCGTTTTCCCTGATTCGCTAAGTATGCTCTCCGGGTGGAACTGCACGCCTTCGAGCAAAAACTTTTTATGCCTGATGCCCATTATCTCATCGGCATCGGTCCACGCGCTTATTTCGAAATCCTTTGGAAGGGTATCCTTCTTTACAACAAGGGAATGATACCTCGTTGCCTCGAACGGGTTGGATATGCCCTCGTAAATGGTCTTTCCGTCGTGATATATCATCGAGGTCTTGCCGTGCATGATGCGCTCGGCCCTGACAATGCTTGCGCCAAATGCGTGCGCAATGGACTGGTGCCCAAGACATACGCCAAGCATCGGCACTTTGCCCGCAAACTTCTTAACCGCCTCAACCGATATCCCTGCCTTCTCCGGGTCGCAGGGCCCGGGAGATATGACAATCCTTTCGGGATTAAGCTTCGCGATATCGTCCACCGTAACCTCGTCGTTTCTCTTAACTACTACCTCCTCGCCCATCTCTGCAAGGTACTGGACAAGGTTATAAGTGAACGAGTCGTAATTATCAATCATCAAAAGCATTGCTTATACAAACCCTTCCTTTGCCATTGTAACGGCCTTCAGTACGCCCCTGGCCTTATTCTCCGTTTCCTCAAACTCTTTTTCAGGGACCGAATCAGCCACTATGCCAGCGCCTGCCTGCACGTACGCGACGTTATCCTTCATGAGCACGGTTCTTATGGCTATGCAGAGGTCGACGTTGCCCGAGAACCCCATATACCCGACGCATCCGCCATACACGCCGCGCTTTGTTGTCTCTACTTCTTCTATTATCTCCATTGCCCTGATTTTCGGCGCGCCTGTCAAAGTGCCTGCAGGAAAGCACGCGCTAAGGACATCGAAGGAATCGACACCGTCACGCATCCTGCCCTTCACGTTCGAGACTATATGCATCACGTGCGAGTACCGCTCTATGACCATGAACTCATCGACCTTTACGGAGCCTGTCTTCGAGACCCTGCCGACGTCGTTACGCCCAAGGTCCACAAGCATTATATGCTCGGCCCTTTCCTTTGGGTCTGCGAGAAGCTCCTTCTCAAGCGAGGTATCCTCTGCCTCGTCCTTGCCTCGCTTTCTTGTTCCTGCTATGGGGCGGACATCTATCACGCCGTCCTCCACACGCACAAGTATTTCCGGCGAAGAGCCTGCAAGCGTTACATCCCCGAGCCTTAAAAAGAACATATACGGCGACGGGTTCGTCACCCGAAGCGCCCTGTACACGTCGAAGGGAGACGAGCCAAGCGGGGTAGAGAACCTCTGCGATATGACGGTCTGTATGATATCGCCCGCGAATATGTACTCCTTTACCTTTTCAACGGACTTTAGAAAGTCCGCCTTCTTTACGTTAGAGGAAAACTCTGCAGAACCGCCAGTGCCGGCAGCCCCGGCCTTCAACGTCGCGCCCCTTAACTTCACAACCAGTTCCTCGACCCTCTTCGTTGCAGAATCGTAGGCAGCAGAGGCGTCGGCATAATCGTCGACAAAGGCGTTCACAACAACGCGTATCTTCTGCTCGACGTTGTCGAATACAAGGAAGCCGTCGGTTATCATCAAATACATGTCGTCGACCTTAAGGTCGTCAACGGTAGAGTCCGGGAGCCTCTCCATGTGCCTTACCATGTCGTAGCCCATGAACCCGACTGCGCCGCCAAAGAACCTCGGGATGGAGGATGTTTCGTCCGCCCGAAACTTCTTGAAATACGCCCTTAGCGCGTCAAGAGGGTTACCCTCGGTCGCGGTCTTCTTCGAGCCCTCGGTTATCTCGATTGTCTTACCCTTTGACCTTATTGTGGCCTTTGCGGAAACGCCAAGGAAACTGTATCTGCCCCATTTTTCCCCGCCCTCCACACTTTCGAGCAAAAACGCGTCGCCTCCTGTGTCCATCTTCATAAATGCGGACACAGGCGTATCTGTATCGGCCATTATCTCGGCAAATACCGGGATGACGTTAAAGGCCGCCGAGCGCTTTTTAAACTCATCTATGGAAGGAAAAAACTTTAATCTTTTCATAAGTTTCAAGATTAACACAGGTATTTCGGGTAGTCAATAAAATCCCCTTTGCAGGCAGCGTAAAACGCATTGGAAAAGGCCGCCATAAAAGCACCCAAAACAAAACCCCCGCAAAGCGCCGACTGCGCCTTACGGGGGCTCGATTAGCCTAGACAAAAACTACTTCTTTGCCTTCATTGCATCGATAAGTATTTCAGCGACTTCCTTACGCGAAAACTCCGGCGGCGGGCACTGGCCGTTAACGAGCATCTCCCTCACCTTTGTTCCCGAGAGCGTTATATGGTCGTCCTTGCCGTGCGGGCAGCTCTTGTAAGAGGCCATGCTGCCGCACTTCTTACAAAAGAACGTGTGGTCGAAGAACATGGGCGTGATGCCGATTTTCGCCGCATCGAAGTTATCAAATATAAAATGTGCGTCGAAGGTGCCGTAGTAGCTGCCGACCCCGGCGTGGTCTCTGCCCACGATAAAGTGCGTGCAGCCGTAGTTCTTCCTCGCTATTGCGTGGAATATCGCTTCCTTGGGGCCGGCGTAGCGCATAGCAGCCGGGAACACGGCAAGCTGCACCCTGTCCTTGGGGTAATAATTGGCCATAAGGGCCTCGTAGCACTTCATCCTTGTGGAAGCAGGGATGTCGTCGCCCTTGGTCTCTCCGACAAGCGGGTGTATCATAAGAGCGTCCACGGTCTCGAGCGCGCACTTCTGTATGTACTCGTGCGCCCTGTGGATGGGATTACGCGTCTGAAAGCCTACTATCCTCTTCCAGCCCTTGTCTGCAAAGAGTTTCCTCGTCTCGACAGGGTCGAGCCTGTACTCCTTAAAGTTCGCGTACTCCGGCCTCTCTATGACAGAAATACTACCGCCTATTAGCACCTCGCCCATGGCATACATGTTCTTAACGCCAGGGTGCGCGTCTTCCTTTGTGCCGTAGACCTGCACTGCCTCTTTTTCCTTGTCATGCTCGAATTTTTCCTCGATGGTCATTACGGCAAGGGTCTTGCCGGAGGCGTCCACCAGAGCAACCTCCTGGCCTTCTTTAAGGGCCGAGGCCTCGTCCTTTGTAACGGACAACGTCACAGGGATGGTCCACGGAAGCCCGTTAACGAGGTGCATCGTGTCCATGACAGAGTGATAGTCGTCTTTACGCATAAACCCTTCGAGCGGGCTTAGCGCGCCGATGCCTATCATTTCAAGGTCGGATATTTCCCTCTCCGTAAGCGTGACCTTCTTTAATTCCTTGCTTCTCTTTGAAGCTTCTTCCCTTTCCTTGCCTTCGAGAATCCTGTTGATGAGTTTGCCGCCATGCGGCTCTATCTGCTGTATCATTTTCCTTTGCTTCCTCCTTTACGTGTGTGTATTCCGCATTCCTTCGCGTCGTCCTGACTAAACCAGCGCCACCTTCCGGAGCGGGGCTTTTCGCCCTTTACAAGCGGAGTTGAACAGATGACGCACCCTATCGAATCATATCCCTTATCGAAAAGCTCGTTATAAGGAACGTTATTCTCTTTTATATACTTTTTAACATCAGCCTCTGTCCAATCGGCAAGCGGGACGAGCTTTAAGATTTTCCTTCCGCCATCCTCCACAATCGAGGCCCTTTCAACGCTCTTCTTCCTGTGCTCGGACTGGTCTTTTCTGAGCCCGGTTATCCAGACGTCCAGCGTTGCCATTGCCCGCTCATTGGGCTCAACCTTGCGGACATTGCAGCAGTACTCCTGCATGGCCTTGCTCGTGAAAAAGAGATACTCGCCAAACTCCTCGGTCATTTCTTTTACCTTGTCTTCCTTTGGCGCGAAGCGCTCGACCTTAACCTTATACCTTGTCTCGGTCTCGTTCATCGCAGCATAGGTCTCCGGGTGGAGCCGCAATGTATCGACGGTAAAGACCCGAAACGGCAGCCCCGCGGCAGCTGCCATGTCCACGATAACAGCGCCGGTTAGCTGAAAGCTCGTGCCGATTGCCGCCTTTTTACCGAAGTTCTCGAATGCAAAACGCACCATCGCCTCGGGCGTAAGCTTCTCTATTTCGGCAAGCTCGGCCTCGCCTATGTCAGCTATCTTATGTATGTCTTCGAGCTTCAAAGCTTTATATATCCCTTTTCCTCGAGATACCCGAGTATCTTCCTTGTCGAGTCCTCGACACTGAGCTTTGAGGTATCGAGCGTCAACTCCGCCTTGTCCGGCTCCTCGTAGGGCGCGGAGATGCCGGTAAACTCCTTTATCTCGCCTGCTCTGGCCTTCTTGTAGAGCCCCTTTACATCCCTTTCTTCGCAGACCTCGACCGGGCACTTTACATAGACCTCGATGAACTCTCCTTCCTTCTGGAGCTTTCTTGCCTCGTCCCTGTCCGCCTTATACGGAGATATGAAGGCCGTGATAGTGATGATGTTGGCATCGGTAAAGAGCTTCGCAACCTCGCCGATTCTTCTGATGTTCTCTGTTCTATCAGCAGGCGAGAACCCAAGGTTCTTATTCAAACCGTGGCGGATGTTGTCGCCGTCCAATATATAGGCCTGGTGGCCGTTTTCGAGAAGCGCGTGCTCAAGTTCCACGGCTATCGTGGATTTACCAGCGCCCGAGAGCCCGGTAAGCCACACCGTAACGCCCTTCTGGCCCATCAGCTTTTCCCTGTCAGCCCTCGAAATCTTACCGTGATGCCACTTTATGTTCGTTGCCTTCTGCTCCGCCATTTTTAGTCTCCTTCGTGTTTTTTTGCTTCAATCCTCCACAACCTCAACCTTGCAAGACAACCTCGACACCAATTCATCGACACGCGACCTTGAAAAATACTTCGCAAGCGTCGAAAGCTTCCTCTTGGGAACAATCACATGACCGGCCTTGTAACGCTCGATGGTCTCAATCGATTTCTCGACAAAATCCCCCTGCTCTATAAGCGCATCGAAGCCGACACCTTCCTCCATGGCCATGACCTGCGCCTTGCCCGTAACCTCATAGGCGCGCTGCCTGTATTCCTTCATAACGGCCTCGGCCAATTCCTCCGAGGGCTTGTCGCCTATGAAGCCTATGTCCGAGAACTTATCGAATATTTCCTCGGCAATCTCCGGCTCTATGACGTAGAGCACGACAAGCCTGGCATTGTCCTTCTTGGCAGCCGACACGGCAAGCCCAAGCGCCTTCTCAGAAACCCTTGTGGCCGAAAATATCAGCAGAACGCTCTTCATAGAGTTCACTTCCAGACTCCTATAACCGGCCAGTAGTACGCGGCCATCACGTTAAAGAGCACCCATGCCGCTACTGTCATTATGACCCCTGTCTTTGCCATGTCCTTTACCGTCACAAAATTCGATGACACGGCGATTGCGTTCGCCGGAGTCGACATCGGCAGGCAAAACGCCAGCCCCGCGGGTATGGCGATTGCGAGCGTTACGAGCTCGGGCGACATGCCAAAGCTTCCGGAAAGCCCGATTGCAACGGGCAGCAGTATTGCTATGACCGCGGCGTTACTGATGCCTTCGGTAAGCACAAGCGTCACGAAGGAGAAAAACACCACCGCCGCCATTGCCGTCGTGACCCAGTTGCCCATCGTGTACTTCGCAAACCAGAAGGCCGCGCCGCTCTTATCTAGCGCGGAGCCAAGCACTATGGCGCCGCCGTACATGAGGATTACGCCCCAATTGACGTACTCCTCTATATCCTTCCATCTCACGAGCTTGAAGACGAATAACGCCACCACGGCAACGAGCGCTATCGTCGAGAGCCCTGCGGTTTTGCCAAGAAGCGCCCACGCCGCTATCGTGACGAGAAGCACCGCGCCGACCGCGTACTCGGCGTACTTGATCTTGCCCATCGCGTGTATGCGGCGCTTTAGCGTCTCGTGCACCTTATCAACGTTCTCGACGTCCGAGACAAAGAAAAACCTCAGCACCAGATACCCTACTATCAAAAGCGCGATGACGAGCGGAAAGACCGCTATCGTGTAATCGATAAAGTCTATGCTCTTGCCGGTAAGCTCCTTTAATATGCCGACTGCGAGCGGCACCCTTGCTCCGCCAAGGAAAGTCGCCACACCGCCTATAACGCACCCCCACGCAAGCGAGAGAAACAGGAGCTTGCCGTAGGAGCTCTTGCCCGGCCTTAGACCAAGCGTCTTCGACATATCGAGCACTATGGGAAAGAGCATTGCCGCAACCGCGTGCTCGCTCATGAAAAACGAAAGCGATGCCGCAAGGAAAAATACGCTTAACCAGAGCCTCTCTGGGGTGGCCGCGAACTTATCGAGTATCACAAGCGAAATTCTACTCGATAGTCCGCTCTGCATAACGGCTCCCGCGAGTATAAACGCTCCGAGAATGAAGAACACGGCTTCGTTGCCAAATGTCGCGTACACGTCCTTTCTCGTAAGGACGCCAAGGAGCGGCACAAGCACCATCGCCAATATGCTCGTCACTGCAAGCGGTATTACGTTAGAAACCCATAGGGCAAGGCATACACCGAACACCGCGAGGGCGTTCTTACCTGCCTCGCTTAGTCCTGCCGGGGGTTCCGAGCGCACGACAACATAAAAGGCAATCGCCAGCAGGGCAAAGAACGCCGGCCTTACCAGCCTCGAAAGCAGTATGACCCAGAGTGGCCTTTTATCTATCTCTATGCTCAAGGGTTAATGTCTCCTGACGTTTAACGCCCAACCAAGGCCCGCAGGGCGCAAAACACACCCCGCGCCCTACTGCTCGCCCTTATCCTTTACGCGAAGCTTTCTTCTAAGAGTCGATAGCCCCCAGGCCGTCTTGATGCCGAGCTTTGTCTTGTAAAACCCGTCGAAGAGCGAAAGCACTCCGCTCTTTTCCTCTCCCGAGAGAAGCTTGCTCTCTATGGGTGTGGTTACCATGCTGATATCGCGCACCCACGAGGTGTTTATCTTGTTTTTCTTGACAGCAGTGTAGAGGTGCTTATATACCGGTATTATCACCTCTGCCGTGAGCGGCCCCATCCTAAGGGCCTTTCCCGGCTGCGGCCTGTAAACGGGCAATATCGGCACAACGCCAATTTCGGTCAGATAATCTATGCCCATGCAGGTCGAGCCCGGGGGCTCGAGCCCTACTATCAGGTGCGATGCAACCGTGCCGTTTGGAAATACCGTTGCCGCGTATTTAAGCGCGTCAAGGTAACGCTTTCTGCCGATAAGCTCTTCCCTGCCCGGGCAAAGTATCTTAAAGAGCTCGGAATCAAATATCTCGAGATTATAGAGAAGCGAATCCGCGCCAAGCGCGTACGCCTCGTCTATCCATTTATCTTCCTTTGGCGGCAGCGCCTCCACAGCAACAAGGCAGTTAAAGTGGTTCTTTATGGCCTTTATATACGGCCGAAGAAGCTCGATACCGCCGTCCCCGCCCCTGCTAAAACCTATCGAGAGATAAATGATTTCGCAAACGCCCTCGTCGAGAATCGCCTTTACGGTCTCGAGCACCTCTTCGACTGTAAAGAGCCTCGCGTCCGCGCCTGCCATATCGAAGTTCCCGGCGCAGTAGCGGCACTCGACCTTACTGTCGAAGAACTCGCACTTCGGAGAAGGCGTAATCACGGCGTAGCTTCCGTGCACCGTGGCTATGTCGCAAAACGGCACTCCGGTAGAGGTCTTATCGGAATAAAACCTCGGCTCCGGCACGGCAGTAACCTTCATCTCGCGCGTGCCGTCGGTTATTACGAGCCCTTTCCTGGCTTTCTTAAGCTCATAGGGCGAATGCTCGGTAAAGTCCTCTCCGCAGGGCACGTTCACGAGCGTGCCCTTTGGAAGTATCAGGTCTATGCCCGCCCCTGCCCTGCCCTTACGGCAGTTCGCGCCCTTTAGCCCTTCCGATACGCGTATGCCGCGAAGCATCAGATCTATCTTAAGGGTAGACGAGTTCTGAAAATAGTTTTTCGTCGTCATAGAGCAGCGCGCTCCCGTGCGCGCAGATACATGTTAAAGCCTTACTTACCCGGGGCCCGAAGCTCGCAGGCCTCTTCGTAAGTGATTAGTTCCTTTATGGTCGCGTTCTTGCCGCAAAGCGCGCAGTCAGGGTCTTTTCTTACGCGAACTTTCCTGAATGTCATCTTAAGCGCGTCAAATATCATAAGATACCCGGCAAGGCCGTCGCCGATTTTTAAAACCTCTTTAATCGCCTCAACCGCCTGAAGCACTCCGACGACCCCGGCAAGCGCGCCAAGCACTCCTGCCTCCTGGCAGCTTGGCACAAGCCCCTTTGGCGGCGGCTCCGGATAAAGACAGCGGTAGCACGGGAATTCATCATGCCCTTTAAATATCGCCACCTGGCCTTCGAAGCGGAACATGCTTCCGGAGACAAGCGGCTTCTTTTCGAAGAAGCACGCGTCGTTCATCAGAAAGCGCGTCGGGAAGTTGTCGCTTCCATCGAGCACAACGTCGTAGTCGCGGATTACCTCGCGGACGTTGTCAGCGGTAAGGCGTTCTTCATAGGTAACGACCTTTACGTCCGGGTTAAGCTCGTTTATGGTCTGCCTGGCGCTCACTGCCTTATGCACGCCGATTTTCTTCGTGTTATGAATAATTTGCCGCTGGAGGTTACTAAGGTCAACCGCATCGCCGTCGGCTATGCCGATTGTGCCTATGCCGGCTGCAGCAAGATACATAAGCGAAGGCGAGCCGAGCCCTCCGGCCCCGAGTACAAAGACCTTGGCTTTAAGAAGCTTTGCCTGGCCCTTTCCTCCGACCTCTGGAAGTATTATGTGGCGCGAATACCGCTCTATTTGCTCTTCTGAGAAATCCATCGTTTCCTTCTCCGCTCGTTATTTAGTCATCTACTTCTACTTCAAAAGGCTCCGACCCAAACGGCTTATCCTCTGCCTCGATTTTCCAGTTTTTTATATCCGCCACAGCACCACTCTCAACCGATACTATTGTATAATGATATTCTGGCCATCCTCTATCTCTATCAAACTGAGATGGCTTTGATGGATGATCCGGGTGTGAATGAAAGAAACCTATCACATCAAGTCCTTCTCTCTTTACATCCTTCTCAACTTTCAACAGTTCAGCAGGATTTACCTCATACCTATCATTAGCCCTGGTTGTATTCATATTTGTTAAAGAAACAGAACTAACAGCAGTAGCTGAACCGTCTTCTGAAAATTTTCCAATAAGTGCCCCGCAACATTCATGTGGATATGCAGCCTCCGACACCCTCCTTATTTCTTCATATACACTTTTCTTAAACTTAAGCATGTATGCCTCCTAAAAAAAACAAATCCGCATCCCAGCCGCATGCATAATGCCAAACGGCAAAGATGCGTCAAACAGTACTTGCAAACCTACTCCCAAAGCCTAGTAGAAAGATACTTATCTCCGCCGTCCGGGAAGATAACGACAACGAGGCCCTTCTTAAGTTTCTTCGCAACCTCGAGCGCGCCCCACATCGCCGCTCCGGAGGACTGGCCTACCAGAATGCCCTCTTCCCTCGCAAGCCTCTTTACCAGTTCATAGGACGGCTCGGTCGGGGCAGACACCTTCTCATCGAGCTCTTCCTCGTGATAAATGCCGGGCACTATCGATGTCGCCATGTGTTTTAAGCCCTCGAGGCCGTGCATTGGGTTATCGGGCTCGACAGCCACGATGTGTATGTCCTTATTAAAGTCTTTCAGCCTTCTGCCCGTGCCCATGATGGTGCCGCCCGTGCCGATAGTAGCTACAAAATGCGTAACGCGTCCGCCTGTCTGCTCAATGATTTCCGGCCCGGTCGTGTCGTAATGCGCGTCAGGGTTAGAGGGGTTGTTATATTGGTCGAGCTTACAGTACTTCTCCGGGTTCTCGACGTATAGCTTCCAGCAAAGTCTTATCGCTCCGTCAGAGCCCTCAAAGGGGCTCGAGAAGATGACGTTTGCGCCAAATGCCTTGAGTATCTTTTTACGCTCCTCGCTCACGTTTTGCGGAACAACGAGGTCGAGCTTGTAGCCCTTGTACGCGGCTATCCACGAGTACGCGATTCCTGTATTACCGGAGCTCGAGTCGAGGATGATCTTGTCCTTCGTAAGATGCCCGTGCTTCTCTGCATCGAGCACCATCCTTAGCGCCGGGCGGTCCTTTACCGAGCCTCCGGGATTATGCCCTTCGAGCTTTGCGTATATCTCTACACCTTCTGGCAGATCCTTTGTTATGTTATTGATGCGCACAAGCGGCGTATTGCCCACAAGCTCGATAATCGACTTGCTGGCGGCCTTTGCGTTTGCGCTCTGGGCGGCATTCACGCCCGCCTTTCCAACTGCTTCGGATGACTTCATCCCAATTCCTCCGAAAACGCAGCCTCTCATAACGAGGCCTTTATATTCAAAACAACGGTGTCTCGTTTAATAACACCGCGAAATACCGCCATAATACCTTAGCAGTATACTCAAGTTTATAATACTCTACTAAAACTGTCAAGAACTTTGCCAAAATAAAACCCAAAGAATACGATAAGTTAGAGCATTTCTACTCAACTATATCGAGTTCAATGGGCTCTACTTTAACGCCTTTTTCAGTGAAAAACTTTACGGCCTTTTCCACATTCTCATCCGTACCCTCTATCTCGAGCGCAACAAGCCCCAAGTCGTCAGACACGGTTGCCTGGCGAATGTTGGTAGAGACGTTAAAGCGCTTGGACACCTCGTATATAAGAGGCTCCTTCACCATCTCTCTGGGGTATGTGAGATACACTCTCTTTTTCAAGTCAGTCTACCTTCCGCCTGCGATTGCAGGGATAATGGACAGCTCATCGCCGTCCTTAAGCTCGGTCGTGAGATTGTTCTTAAACCTTATGTCCTCGTCATTAACGTAGAGATTGACGAATTTACGCGGCGTGCCGTCTGCCTCGCATATCCTCTCTTTAAGCCCGGGGTAGTTCTTCTCAAGGTCGCTTAGTATATCGGCGACGGTTTTTCCGTTTGCATCTACTTCGTCTTTGCCGCCGGTTATCTTTCTAAGCGGCGTTGGTATACGAACCTTTATCGGCATAATCCAAGAACCTCCTCTGTTGTCTCTTGTTGTATGGCTAAAAGAAACGCGCCTAACACTTCTCGATTTTCAGCCTGAAGTGGTCTGCCTCTTTCTTCACTTCAACTATCTTGTGGCCTTCTTCCTTGATGCTTTTCGGGACGTTCTGTATGGGCTCTCCGGAATCGAGCACCAGCTCGAGCACCTGCCCCTGATCCATGCCCTCGAGCTTGAGCTTCGTCTTCACGAAGTTTATCGGGCAGAGCACTCCCCTAAGGTCTAGCGTATCGTCTACCTTTATCTCGCTCATCTTACGCCACCAACCACTTCCTTGCCGCCAAGTATGCGCGTGCCTTCGAGTGTTGGGCCCATGAACTTCATGTAGCTCTCAAGCCCGACTCTTTTCACTGTGGTGGCAATCCTCTCGCCCCTTAAGCCGTTTGCCATGTACCACTCTATCGTCTTCTCGATTACCGCCGGAACTTTATTGTCAGGAATAAACACTGCGATTTCCTTTGCCTCGACAGGATGTCTGCCGTGCTTACCGCCTATCCTCACGAGATGTCCGTAACGCTTTGCCCTCCATGCGCCTGTGGGGCATGCCCTGATGCAGTCGCCGCAGTAGATGCACTTACTCGCATCGTAGATGGGCTTACCGGTCTCCGGGTGCGAGGCGATTGCGTCGTCCTTACAGACCTCGGCGCAAATCGTACAGCCCGTGCAAGTAGGATCTTCCCACTCCGGATCAACAACACCCTGGAACCCGAGATCCATCTCGCGCGTCCTCGAGCAGTCTATCGGACAGCCTGAGAAAGACATCTTGAACTTATGGTGCGTGGGCGTGCCAAAGTATTTCTCATCGACCATCTTCGCAAGCCCCTGCGTATCGCTTAAGCCGTTCGGGTTATACTCGCACCCGCCGCATGCGGTAGGGACCCTGACCCTCGGGCCGCAGGACGCCACCTTCATGCCGATTGCCGCAAGGTCCGCAACTATAGCGTTAAAGTCCTTATAGTCGACGTAAAGGATTTCAAGCGACTGACGAAAACTGAAATGCACCACACTCTGCTTACTGTACTTGTGTGCTATCTTCGAGACCTCGACAAGCTTATCGGTCGTCATCCTTCCGCCCGGGCACCTAAGGCGTACGGTAAAGAGATCCTTCTGCCGCTGCTTAATGAACCCTCCGGTCTTAAGGTCGTTAAAGTCGACCTTCTTCTCGCCGTCCCCGATGTTTACGGATACCTTTGTTACCTTATCTTCTATGAACCTGTCCATTTATTGTATGTGAACTCCTTTCGAAGTCTTGCTCTATTGCCCTGAAATTGCCATTTTACCAGAAAGCAGAGCCCCCTGGCAAGGGTTTAGGCCCTTACAGCGTATTTCTTGCCGCTTACAGCAACGAGTTCGTCGAAGTCACGGAGGCTCGCGCTTATGACCGGCGGGGCTGCGATGCTGCCCTGGAGCGCTTCCTGGGTCTTTAGCCCGTTGCCGGTTATGGAAATCACTATGGACTCGTCTTTGGGGATGCGGCCCTGCTCAATCAGCTTCTTCGTTACTCCAAGCGTTACGCCTCCAGCTGTCTCGGCGAATATGCCCTCTGTCTCGGCAAGCAGCTTTATGGATGATATTATTTCCTCATCACTTACGTCCTCGCCGTAGCCGCCGCTATCCCTCATGACCCTTGCCGAGTAGAAGCCGTCTGCAGGATTGCCGATTGCGAGCGATTTGGCAATGGTGTTCGGCTTAACCGGCTTTATGAGCTCTGCCCCGGCCTTTACCGCCGTGGTTATGGGCGAGCATCCGGTTGCCTGCGCGCCGTAGACCTTTGTCTGCACGGAATCGATGAACCCGAGCTTATGGAACTCGTTAAAGGCCTTCCATATCTTTGTTATGAGAGAGCCTCCGGCCATCGGCACAACGATATGCTTCGGGAGCTTCCACCCGAGCTGCTCGGCTATCTCGTAGCCGTAGGACTTCGAGCCCTCGGCGTAATACGGGCGGATATTGATATTCACGAATGCCCAGCCGTACTTTCCGGCGATTTCGCTGCAAAGGCGGTTTACCTCGTCGTAGTTGCCCTTTATGCCGACCACATTCGACCCGTAGACGAGTGTGCCGAGCACCTTCGTTGGCTCGAGGTCATACGGTATGAACACGTAGTTCTCCATGCCGCAGGCTGCGGCGTTGGCGGCAACGGAGTTGGCAAGGTTACCGGTAGATGCGCATGAGACGACCTTGAAGCCCAGCTCCCGCGCCCTCGATATGGCAACGGAAACGACGCGGTCCTTGAAGGACAGTGTGGGGAAGCTCACTGCATCGTTCTTTATGTATATCTCCTTAACGCCAAGGGCCTCGCCAAGGTTCTTTGCCCTGACAAGCGGCGTAAACCCGGCCTGGAGCCCGACCGTCGGCTCGCCTTCTAGCGGAAGAAGCTCGCGATAGCGCCACATATTGGGGGCGCGCTTTTCTATCTTCTCTCTTGTAAGGTCTTTCTTTATCTTGTCGTACTCGTACGCGACCTCGAGCGGCCCGAAGCAGTACTCGCATACATGGAGCGCCTCTTTGGGGTACTCTCTTGCGCACTCGCGGCACTTAAGGCTCTTTATATAACTCATCTGCTCTACCTCCGTCTCTCTCTCGTTTACCCTTCTACCAAACAATGCGGCCCATTGCCGCGCTGAAAACAGAAATAAAAAAACCCCTTCTTTGAAGATACAAAGAAGAGGTTATCATAGACGTCCTTATATAACGCTCCCCTCATCTTCCAGGCACCGGCACGGTATCTGCCGCACTGCCTGCTGGAGTTAGCACCTTGACGGAGTTTTCTTTTTCAAAAACCCCCGGTTGCTGTGGCGTCATCGGGCCAGATCCCTTAGCCACTCACGATAAGAAGGTACTGCTTATTCGGTTGTATGTTAAATAATGCCTGAAACCCGTTGATTTGTCAAGCTAAAAACTCTTTTCAGAATCAACGCCTTTTAACACCAAGGGGGGGCTTCCGGCAACCCCTTGATTTAATTAGCTATTATGCGCCCTTTTTCTTTGCGCCCTTCTTTGGGGCAGCGGCTCTCTTCTCCGCCTTGGGCTTTGCCGTAGCCTCTTTCTTTGGCTTTACAGGCTTCGGAGCCTTCGGGGCCTTAGGCTCTTTCGGTGCTTTAGGAGCCTTCGGGGCCTTTGCCTTCTTCTCTGCTGCCGCGCCTTCGGTCACAGCCGGGAGCATGGACTGCTTCTCAACGAGCTCTATTATCGAGACCGGAGCGCAATCGCCAGGCCTGAAACCCAGCTTCATGATTCGCGTGTAACCGCCGTTTCTCGACTTGAACCTCAATGCGACGTCGTCAAAAAGCTTGGTCACGGCGTTCTTATTACGCATGAATGCCATGGCGCGCCTTCTTGCGGCGGTATCGCCGGCCTTTCCAAGCGTAATCATGCGCTCGGCGACCTTTCTTAGCTCCTTTGCCTTCGGCGTTGTGGTCTTTATGCTCTCGCGAAGGATAAGGTCGCTCGTCATGTTGGCCATCATGCACCTTAAGTGGCCAACGCGCCTTTTAAATCTTTTTTCGTCCCTGTTATGCCTCATTTATAAAAGCTCCTTACTCGGTTTGCTTGCGTTCCTGATGCGTCTTATCGAGCTCTTTTCTCGTCGGGAAGCCCTCGAGCTTCTTGCCGAAATCGAGCCCCATGGTATGAAGTATTTCCTTTATCTCGTTTAGCGATTTTCTGCCGAAGTTCTTTGTCTTGAGCATCTCCTGTTCGGTCTTCTGCACCATCTCGCCGATGTACTTGATGTTGGCGTTCTTAAGACAGTTTGCGCTCCTTACCGAAAGCTCGAGCTCATCTACCGTCTTAAGCAGGTTCTCGTTGAACCACGGCATGCTCTCGACCTTGTCCTCCGCGCCCCTGCCCTCGGCCTCCTCGGCAACCTCGTCGAAGCCGATAAAGAGCGACAGCTGCTCCTTGAATATCTTCGCGGCTATGCCTACCGCGGACTGCGGGTCTATCGCGCCGTTTGTCCAGACCTCGAGCGAAAGCTTATCGTAATCGGTTCTCTGCCCGACCCTGGCGTTCGTAACGTCGAAGTTCACTCTCGATACCGGCTGGAATATCGAATCGACCGCTATTGCCCCTACCGGCATGTTCGGCGTCTTGTTCTTCTCGGCCGGAACGTAGCCCTTGCCGGAATCGACGGTGAGCGTGCACTCGAGCTTGCCGTCCTTGCCAACGTGAGCGATTATGAGCTCCGGGTTCAGTATCTCGATTGAATCGTCGTGCTCGATGCTTCCTGCCTTTGCTTCCGCAGCGCCCTTTACCGAAAGCTTCATGGTGCGCGGGCCCTCGCCGTTCATCTTGAGCTTTATCTGCTTTATGTTCAAAATAATGTCCGAGACGTCTTCCTTGACGCCCGGGATGTTCGAGAACTCGTGGAGCACGCCGTCGAACTTAACGGACGTAACGGCAGCGCCCTGAAGCGAGGAAATGAGGATTCTTCTCAGGCTGTTGCCAATCGTCATGCCGTAACCCCTCTCGAGCGGCTCGGCCGTGAACTTGCCGTAAGTTGCCGTAACTTTTTCAACCTCGAGCTTTTTCGGTTTGATGAGTTCGCGCCAGTTTTTCTGCATTCGATCCCTCTCGCTTTAAAAAATTAATAAAGAAAAGCTTCCAACACCGCTTCCTCCAAATACCAACCAACCCCGCGGATAAGACCACGGGGCATTCAATACTACTTCGAATAAAGCTCGACTATCAAATGCTCCTCTATCGGCATGGTTACGTCGTCGCGCTTCGGGGCCCTGGATATGGAACCCTTGAACGCGCCCTTATCGAGCACCACCCATGCAGGAACACCGCGCCTGTCAACACTTTTAAGATTTTCGCCGATGTGGGCGCTCTCGCGCATCGCTGTCTTAAGCTCCACCACATCATTGGGCTTCACCGCAAAGGACGGCATGTTCACTTTCTTGCCGTTCACGGTAAAGTGCCCCTGGGTCACCAGCATCCTGGCTTCCCCTCTCGAACAGGCAAAGCCCATCCTGTAGACCACGTTATCCAGGCGCCTCTCGAGAAACGATATCAGGTTCTCGCCCGTGATGCCCTTTGCCCTCTCGGCCTTCTCGAATATGCGTCCGAACTGGGTTTCGTTGAGGCCGTATATCCTTTTGACCTTCTGCTTTTCGCGAAGCTGGATGGCGTACTCGCTCATCTTCTTCCTGCCCTGAGCCTGTGGCCCCGGCGGGTAGCTTCTTCTCTCGAAACCGCACTTGTCGGTGTAGCACCTATCGCCCTTCAAAAAGAGCTTCAGCGCCTCTCTCCTGCACAACTTACATACCGGTCCAGTCTGTCTTGCCAAAGTAAATACCTCCGTTTAAAATTCTCTTAAACCCTGCGCCTCTTGGGCGGCCTGCATCCGTTGTGCGGAACAGGGGTAACGTCCCTGATAAGCGCTATGCTAAAGCCCGCTGCCTGCAGCGACCTTAGCGCCGATTCCCTGCCCGCGCCCGGGCCCTTTATATATACGTCCACGGTCCTAACGCCATGCTCCATGGCCTTCTTCGCCGCGTTCGTCGCCGCAACCTGCGCCGCGAACGGAGTGCCCTTTCTCGAGCCCTTGAACCCCGAGCTTCCCGAGCTTGCCCACGCAAGCACGTTGCCGCTTGGGTCAGCTATGCTGATAACCGTGTTATTGAAGGTCGAGTTGATATGGGCTATGCCCTTTGAGACCGACCTCTTTACTTTTTTTCCGCCCTTTGCCATGTTTTAAATGCTCCTTTTTTTACTCCGTCTTCTTTATCATGACGGCGGCCTTTCTCGGCCCTTTTCTCGTTCTCGCGTTGGTCTTGGTCCTCTGTCCCCTTACCGGGAGGTTCTTCCTGTGCCTAAGGCCCCTGTAGCTGTTGATGTCCATGAGACGCTTTATGTTCATGGACACTTCCTTCCTCATGTCGCCCTCGACCTTGTACTCGGTGTCGATGACCTTTCTTATGGCCGCGACATTGGCCTCGGTCAGATCCTGCGTCCGTATTGACGGATCAACACCCGCCTTCTCGAGTATCACGGCGGCATTCGACCTTCCAACGCCGTATATCTTGATCAGAGAGATGTCTATTCTCTTGTTCTTCTGTAAGTCAACGCCTGCTATCCTTGCCACTTTATGCTACCTCCTTGAAATTAGAGCCCGGCCCTAACCCTGCCTCTGTTTGTGCTTCGGGTTCTCGCACGTAACGCGCACAACGCCCTTACGCCTAAATAGCTTGCACTTCGCGCATATCTTTTTAACCGAACTACGTACCTTCATGACTTACTCCTCTTTTTTTGCCTTCCCTGTTTAGCGCCGCCCCGGATGCCGACGCGGCCCCTTGTTCTACTTTACTCTGTAAGTTATCCTGCCTCTGGTGAGATCATAGGGCGAAAGCTCGACCGTCACTTTATCTCCAGGCAGTATCTTTATGAAATACATGCGCATCTTCCCGGACACGTGGGCTAGGATCTTATGCCCGTTGTCCAACTCCACCCTGAACATGGCGTTCGGAAGCGTTTCCACCACCGTGCCCTCTACCTGTATTGACTCTTCCTTTTTGGACATAATGGGCTAAAGTCTACTAAGCACCAACGGGCCGTCCTTTGTAATAGCCACAGAGTGCTCGAAATGGGCCGAAAGGCCCCCGTCCTTTGTTACCGCCGTCCATCCGTCGGAGAGTACCTTTACATCAGGGCCTCCCGCGTTTATCATGGGCTCGATTGCGAGCACCATGCCTTCTTTAAGCTTCATTCCGGTTCCCGGAGTCCCGAAGTTCGGAACCTGTGGCGCCTCGTGCAGGCTTTTACCTATACCGTGCCCCACAAAGGCCCTTACTACCGAAAACCCTGCTTCTTCTGCGTGGCTCTGCACGGCATGGGATATGTCGTGGAGCCTGTTACCAGGCCTTGCGGCCTCGATTGCGAGTTCAAGACAGCGTCTCGTTACTTCTATTAACCTTGCTGCCTCACTGCTTACTTTGCCTATCGGCACGGTAACGGCAGAATCGCCGTAATAACCGTCTAGTAAAACACCGCAATCTATTCCGACTATGTCGCCTTCCTTTAAAACCCTCTTCTTCGAAGGCATCCCGTGCACGACTTCTTCGTTAACCGAGGTGCACAGGCAAAACGGATAACCTCTGTAACCCTTGAAGGCGGGCCTGCCGCCCCGTTTCTTTATCTCATCGGCCGCAACTTCCTCGAGGTCCATCGTCGTAACCCCTGAGGCGGCCTGTTTCGAGAGGATTGAGAGGACCTCGGCCACTATCCTGTTGCTTTGCCGAAGCTTCTCTATCTCCTCGAAGCTTCTAAGTATTACCGCGTCTTGACTCAATTGCCTTGAATATAGACTGCGATATTTCGTCCATGCTCCCAACTCCCTTTACGGAAGAATAGAGCCCCTTGCCTTTATAATAAGTCACCAGAGGAAGCGTTTCCTGCTCGTATACCTTGAGCCTTTCCTCTATGGTCGTTTCCTTGTCGTCGTCGCGCTGATAAAGATCCCCGTTGCACTTATCGCACATATCGAGGTTCACCGGCGGATTGAATATTATATGGTACGCCGCTCCGCACTTCTTGCACATACGCCTGCCGCTTATGCGCCTTACCAGTTCCTTTTTCTCAACCTCTATGCCAACGACCGCCGATATCCCGTGCCCGGAGCCTTTTATGGTCTCATCTAACGCCTCGGCCTGCTTTACGTTTCTCGGAAAGCCGTCGAGGATGCAGCCATTTGCGCAGTCCTTCTCGTCAAGCCTTTTTGCAACCATGTCAACGACAAGGGCGTCGGGAACGAGCAGCCCCTTGTCCATGAAGTCCTTTGCCTTTTTCCCGAGCTCTGTTTTCTCTCTCACGTTGGCTCTTAGTATGTCTCCGGTCGATATCTGCGGTATCTTGAACTTCTCGGAAACGAACTTCGACTGAGTGCCTTTGCCTGCCCCGGGGGGCCCCATGAGAATGATGTTGAGCATCAGCTGCTTCTCCCCTTAATCTTGCCCTTCTTAAGAAGCCCCTGATAGCTCTTCGATAACATGTGCGACTCTATCTGCTGTGCCGTGTCTATGGCAACTGTAACGACAATCAATATAGCCGTGCCGCCAAAATAGAACGGCGCGCCAAACTTTAGCACCACCCACGACGGAAGTATGCACACCGCCGCAAGATAAAGAGAGCCCCAAAGCGTGATGCGCTCGAGCACCTTTTCTATGTACTCTGCCGTATTTGCCCCCGGCCTTATACCGGGAACAAAGTTGCCGTTCTTCTTAAGGTTCTCGGCAACGTCCTTCGGGTTAAACTGTATCGCCGTGTAAAAATAAGCGAAAAATATTATCAAGATGCCAAACAGTATGTTATACATCAACCCGGTAGGGTCGAAATACGAAGCCACACTCTTTAGCGCCGGCACATCGAATGTCGTCACTATCGTCGCCGGAAATAAAAGAAGCGACGAAGCAAATATCGGCGGTATAACGCCCGATACGTTAAGCTTAAGCGGCAGATGCTGCATGGCGCCGCCCATTACATTTCTTCCGACTATCCTCTTTGGCGACTGTATGGGTATTCGCCTCTGCGCGGTCTCGAAGTAAACGACTATCGCGACAATGGCTATCACCAGCAATATCAGCACAATCGCGCCAAGAAACATTATCTGCCCGGTCCTTACAAGCGTTATAGTCTGCCCGAGCGCCGCCGGCATGCTGGCAACTATGCCTGCGGTTATTATAAGAGAAATGCCGTTACCAACGCCTCTCTCTGTTATCTGTTCGCCAAGCCACATGATGAACGCCGTACCGGAGGTAAGCGTTATAGTTGCAAGAAGCCTGAAACCCCAACCCGGGTTCATCACTATGGATTCTCCGGAAGACCCGGTCATCCTCTCGAGCCCCATTGATATGATAAAGGCCTGGAAGATCGCTATGACTATCGTCAAATACCTTGTATACTCGGTTATCTTCTTTCTGCCCTGCTCGCCTTCTTTCGAGAGCTTCTCGATAGACGGAACCACGGCGGTTAGAAGCTGAAGTATAATGGCCGCGGTTATGTAGGGCATTATGCCCA
This sequence comes from Deltaproteobacteria bacterium, assembly GCA_029858205.1. NCBI lineage: Bacteria > Pseudomonadati > Myxococcota > Myxococcia > Deltaproteobacteria bacterium. The sequence goes on from JAOUFM010000011.1 coordinate 31,221, forward strand.
GCGCAAAGACCGAAAAATTCTCGAGCGCTCCGCCGGTAAACATCGTCGCCACATCGAGCATCGTGCCCTTTGCAGCCGCAAAAAACGAAGAAAGCGCCTTAGCGTCGATTCCTGGAGTCGGTATAAAGACCCCCATCCTGTAGACGCCGAGCAAGAGTATCGTTATCAGTATCCTTTTGCTTAGGTCGCTTGCCGCTTCCTGATTTTTAACGTCCTTAAACGCCACCTCTTACGGAGCCTCCGCCTTGCCGCCGGCCCCCTCTATTTTGCTCTTGGCTGATTTGCTAAACATATCCGCCTTGACGGTTATGGCCTTCTTTATATCGCCGTCGCCAAGAACCTTAAGACGCCTTCTTCTGTTCTTTATGAGGCCGCGCTCGAAAAGCGTTTCTGTCGAAGCGGTCTCGCCGGCCTTGAATGCCTCGTCGAGACAACCGACGTTCAATATATTAAGCTCCGTCTTGGTCATGCTGGTAAAGCCGCGCTTGGGGAGCCTTCTCTGCAGCGGCATCTGTCCGCCCTCGAACCCCGGCCTGACGGTCTTGCCGCTTCTGGCCTTCTGGCCCTTGTGGCCTTTACCGGAAGTTTTGCCCCAGCCCGAGCTCTCGCCCCTGCCGACCCTCTTTATTTTTTTAACCGCGCCCTTAGGCGCCTTAAGCCTGTTAAGCATCTGACCCTCTTTTTAATTCGCTAATTTCTACTAGCCGTACTATTTCAAAAACCGCCGCTTACTAAACCGATTATGCCGGCTCTACCTCTACAAGATGCGCGACCTTGGTTATCATGCCGCGTACCGACGGCGTATCTACCAAAACCTTCGAGGAGTTAATTTTCCTCAGCCCGAGCCCCTTTAAGGTCTCTCTTTGCCTCTCTGTGCCACCGATATAGCTCCTGACCATCGTGACCTTTACCTTGGTCCCGGAGGCCGCCGCCATCTTTTTGGTAGCCGCTGCCTTTTTGGGGGCTGCCGCCTTTTGGGGAGCCGCCTTCTTTATCTTCTTTTCCGTAGCCATGTTATTTCTTCACCTCTTCAAACACCTTGCCCCTTAGCCTTGCAACATGCTCCGGGCTCTTGAGTCTCTTAAGCGCGTCCACGGTAGCCTTCACCATGTTATGCGGGTTATTGGACCCAAGCGACTTTGTAAGCACGTCGTGCACTCCCGCGCTCTCGATTACGGCCCTTACGCCGCCGCCCGCTATGATGCCGGTTCCCGGGGCTGCGGGCTTTAGTATGACCTTGCCTGCGCCAAACGACCCGGTTACCTGGTGCGGTATCGTGCCGTTCATTATCGGAAACTTAAAGAGCGCCTTTTTGGCGTGGTCAACGGCCTTTCTTATGGCCTCGGGCACTTCGTTGGCCTTGCCAAGTCCGTAGCCCACATATCCGCGGCCGTCGCCTACTACCACGATGGCGTTGAAGCTAAAGCGCTTGCCGCCCTTGACGACCTTGGCAACCCTGTTAAGGTATACCAGCTTGTCCTTCAAATCCAGTGCGTTCGCGTCTATCCTTTCCAAAAAAAACCCCCGCTCTTGTTAGTTGTTCACTGCAATTAGAAATCTATGCCCGCGGCCCTCATGCCATCGGCCACGGCCTTGACACGCCCGTGGTACATATAACCGCTCTTGTCAAACACTACCTTCGTTATGCCCTTTGCCTTGGCAAGTTTTCCAAGATGCTCGCCAACCTTCTTGGCTGCATCGGTCTTGTTCATCTTATCGACGTTTACGCCTTCGGTAAGGGTAGAGGCCGCGAGCACGGTCTTTCCGGCAATGTCCTCTACGAGCTGCGCGTAGATGTGCTTGTTGCTCCTGTAGACGTTAAGCCTAAGGCGCTCCGGGTTGCCGCCAACCTTTTTTCTTACCCTGGCCTTTCTTCTGTGCCAGCCGGTCATTCTCTTATGTGTTAATGCGCTGATAGACACTACTTACCTCCTGCCTTGCCTGCCTTGCCGGCCTTTCTCCTTATTACCTCGTCCGCGTACTTGATGCCCTTGCCCTTGTAAGGCTCCGGCGGCCTTAAAGACCTTATTTCCGCCGCGACCTGCCCGACCATCTTCTTGTCCGCGCCCTTTATCGATACAAGCGTCTGCTTATCCACAGCCGCGCTTATTCCCTGGGGAAGCGCGTACACGACCGGGTTCGAAAACCCGAGGGCGAAGTTTATCTCCGCTCCCTTGACCTCGGCCTTGTAGCCAACGCCCACTATCTCGAGCTTTTTCTCGAAGCCGTCGGTAACGCCCTTTATCATGTTGCTTATCAGCGTTCTGGTCAGCCCGTGGAGCCCTTTTACGAGGTTCGACTCCGCGCTTCTGGTAACGGTCACCGTCGTTCCGTCGGTGCTGACGGTTATCTCTTTTCTAACCGGGAAGGAGAGGTTGCCCTTGGGGCCGCTGACTTTAACAAGCTGGCCTTCCTTGGCAATCTTCACGCCGCCGGGTATCTTTATGGGTTTCTTACCTATCCTTGACATAGTATATCCTTAGACCTTCCGAATTATTAATATACCGAACAAATCAGCTCGCCGCCAAGCCCGAGCTCTCTTGCCTTTTTATCGCTCATCACGCCCTTCGAGGTGGAAACAATAGCCACGCCAAGACCGTTTACTATATCCGGTATCGCATCGCTCTTCACATAGAGCCTTCTGCCGGGCTTGCTTAAACGCTTTACCTCTGCTATAACGCCCTTATTGTCCGGCCCGTACTTGAGCTCGACCTTCAACTTGGACTTCGAGTCCTCTTTCACGACCGTGATGTTGCCGACGTAGCCCTCTTCCTTCAAGATGCCGAGTATCTCGGTCTTCACCTTTGAAGCGGGTATTATCACGTCTTTCTTCCTTGCACACTGGGCGTTACGCACCCTGGTGAGCATATCGGCGATTGGATCTGTCATAGCCATATAAGTAAAAACTCCGTTTCTTTTTTCGAGCTTACCAGCTCGCTTTTATTACGCCCGGAAGCTCGCCTCTATGGGCCATCTTCCTTAAGCACATACGGCACATGTCGAACTTCCTGTAGTACGCCCTGGACCTGCCGCATATGGGACAGCGGTTGTACTCACGCACGGCAAACTTCTGTTTACGCTTCGCCTTAGCTATCAAAGACTTCTTTGCCAAAACTAACCCTCCGCTCTCTTAGTTCCTAAACGGCATCCCGAGGCCCTTCAAAAGCGCTTTCGCCTCTTCGTCCGTTTTGGCCGTGGTTGCCATGGTGATGTTCATGCCGCGTATCTTGTCTATCCTGTCGTACTCTATCTCGGGAAATATTATCTGCTCGCTTATGCCAAGCGTGTAATTGCCTCTGCCGTCGAATGCCTTGTCGCTAACACCCTTGAAGTCCCTGATCCTTGGCATGGTGAAGTTGAAGAGACGGTCAAGGAACTCATACATTAGAGCGCCGCGAAGCGTGACCATCGCTCCTATCGGCATGCCTGCCCTGAGCTTGAAGGTAGCGATACTCTTCTTCGCCTTTCTAAGAGAGGGCTTCTGCCCGGTTATGGCCGTAAGGTCGCGCACAGCGGCCTCTATTACCTTTGCCTCTTTGGTAGCCTCGCCCACACCCATGTTGACGACGACCTTCTCGACCTTTGGCACCTGCATTACGTTCTTGTACCCGAACTGCTTTACAAGGGCCGGGGCCACGTCCTTCTTAAACATCTCTTTTAAGCGCGGGCTTGGAGCCTTAGCCGCGCTGCTACCTTTTGCCGTACTCATTTATCCAATACCTCCCCGCACTTCCTGCAAGTTCTCACCGTTCCAGCGCCTTCCATGACCTTCCTGCCGACCCTCACCGGGCCCTTGCACTTGGGGCATATCACCATGACATTGGAGAGCTTTATAGGAGCTTCCTTGTCTATGATGCCGCCCTGCATGTTCTTTTGCGTGGGCTTCTGGTGACGCTTTATCATATTAAGCTTCTCGACAATGACAGAGCCCGGGGCTTCCTTATTGACGCGCACCACCTTGCCGCTTTTACCCCTGTCCTTGCCGACCATGACCATTACCTGGTCATCCTTCTTTATCTTTATCTTCTCGAGCTTTTCTATCATAAATAACCCTTCTGCCTCAAATCCCTTTCGGTTAATATCGCCTTATAGCACTTCCGGCGCAAGCGAGATTATCTTCATGAACTTCTTCGCCCTAAGCTCCCTCGCAACCGGGCCAAATATCCTTGTCCCAATGGGCTCGTTATCCTTGTTGATGAGCACAACCGAGTTCTCGTCGAACCTGATTGTAGAGCCATCCGGCCTTCTAAGCGGCTTTACGCATCTTACTATGACGCACTTTACGACGTCGCCCTTTTTCACCTTGCCGTCCGGAATGGCCTCTTTTATGTTGGCCACAATAACGTCTCCGATACCGGCTATAAGCTTATTGGACGCGCCTATCACCTTTATGCATGACACCTTCCTCGCGCCCGAATTGTCCGCGACGGTGCAAAGCGTACGAATCTGTATCATCTTGCCTTCTCCAGTATTTGCTCAACGCGCCAGCGTTTGGTCTTGCTAAGCGGCCTCGTCTCGGTGATAGCCACGCGGTCGCCGACCTTGCTTTCGTTCTTTTCGTCGTGGGCCTTGAACTTTATCTTGCGCTTAAGATACTTGCCGTAGGTCGGATCCTTGACTATCGTCTCCACAGAGACAACGACCGTCTTGTTCATCTTGTCGCCGACAACGTTTCCGACTATGGTCTTTCTCTTCTTACGAGTCTCGCTCATATTACTTGGCCCTCTTCTTCTCTGCTATAACGGTCTTTAAGCGCGCGATGTCCCTTTTCACGAACCCCATCTTCACGGGCTTGTCAAGCTGCCCGGTCGAGTGCCTAAGCTTTAGATGGAAAAGCTCCTTCTTAAGCTCCTCGCACTTATTCTTTATCTCTTCAACACTCATGCCCCTTATTTCCGAAGCCTTCATATCACGCCCTCCCGCTTAACGAACTTGGTCGGCACGGAAAGCTTGTGGGAGGCAAGCCTAAACGCCTCTCTTGCCGTCTCCTCGGTAACGCCCTCCATCTCATAGAGTATGCGTCCGGGCTTAATCACGGCCACCCAGTCCTCCGGGGCCCCTTTTCCGCTTCCCATCCTCGTCTCGGCCGGTTTCTTGGAAACAGGCTTATCCGGGAATATCCTTATCCAGATCTTACCGCCCCTCTTTATGAAGCGGGTCATTGCAATTCTTCCGGCCTCTATCTCCCTTGTCGAGAGCCATGCGCACTGCGTGGCCTTAAGGCCGTATGTGCCCATGTTCAAAGTCGCGCCGCTCGTGGCAAGCCCTCTTCTCCTGCCGCGCTGCTGCTTTCTGAATTTTGTTTTCTTTGGCATTAACATAGTAATATTCCCCTTACGCCTATATCTGCTTCTTTAACTTATGCCTGAGGCTGCGCGGCTATAACTGTTCTCGGCGCGAACTCGCCCCTGTAGATATGCACCTTTACGCCGATGATTCCGTATGTCGTTTTTGCCTCTGCAAAGCCGTAATCGACATCCGCCCTTAAAGTATGGAGCGGCACCCTGCCTTCGCGGTACCACTCGGTCCTCGCGATTTCAGCGCCTCCGAGCCTTCCCGCGCACATTATCTTTATGCCCTGAGCGCCCATCCTAAGGCTCGTCGTTACCGACTTCTTCATCGCCCTTCTAAACGACACCCTTCTCTCAAGCTGCATGGCGATGTTTTCTGCCACAAGCTGCGCGTCCAGGTCGGGCTTTCTTACTTCCACTATATCGACATCGACCTCTTTGCCGGTCATGTCCTTTAGCTGCTTCTTCATCACATCAACTTCCGCGCCGCGCTTACCGATGACTATGCCGGGTCTCGATGTGTGTATTATCAATTTTATGGACTCCGCTGCCCTCTCTATCTCTATCTTGGACACACCGGCGTGGTAGAGCTTCTTCTTTACGGTATCACGAAGCTTCTTATCCTCGTGCACGCACGCGGCATAGTTTTTCTTGCCGTACCACCTCGAGAGCCAGTCCTTATATATGCCTACCCTAAAGCCGGTTGGATGAATCTTCTGACCCACTACTTACCTCCCTTTGCGGCCTTCGCCTTTTTCGGCGCTGCCTTCTTCTCGCCGGACGCCTTCGCAGTCTTCGCCTCGACGCCCTCTGCGCCGGACTTTGCCTTTACTGCGTCCTTTTTGGCCTTGGCCTTTGCCCCGGCCCTCTCGTCGAGTATCAACGTGATATGGCTCATCTTCTTCTTTACGATGAAGCCGCGGCCCATGGTGTTTGCGTGCATCCTCTTCATCACAGGGCCCTGGTCAACAAACGCTGTCTTCACGTAAAGCCTGTCGACATCCAGGTTGCTGTTATTCTCGGCGTTGGCGACAGCGCTGTTAAGGACCTTCTTTATGGGCCTGCTAACCGCCTTTGTGCTGAACTCGAGTATTGAAAGGGCCTCAGGAATCATCTTGCCCCTTATCAAGTCGACCACAAGGCGCGCCTTCTGCGCCGAAACCCTTACGTATTTTGCCGTTGCTCTCGTTTCCATCTAAAATTCCCTCGTTATGGATTAACCGTCAATTAGCCCTTGGCCCCGGCTGCCTTGACCTTCTTAACACCGGAGTGCTGGTTGAAGGTCCTTGTGGGCGAAAACTCGCCGAGTTTGTGGCCTATCATGTTCTCGGTCACGAAGACCGGAACGAACTTCTTTCCGTTATGCACCGAGAAGGTAAAACCCACCATCTCGGGCGTTATCATCGACCTTCTGGACCAGGTCTTTATGACCTTTTTACTTTTCGCGTCCAGCGAGGTCTCTATCTTCTTTAACAAATGGGCATCTACAAACGGTCCTTTTTTCTGGGAGCGCACGGTTACTTCTTCCTCCTGCTCACTATGAACTTATCGCTCGGCTTACGGCCCCTTGTCTTGTAACCCTTGGTCGGAGTGCCCCATGGGCTTGTCGGATGGTTGCCGCCCTTACTTTTACCTTCGCCTCCGCCGTGCGGATGGTCTACGGGGTTCATCGCAACACCCCTGACCTTCGGAAGACGCCCGAGCCATCTCGTCCTTCCGGCCTTGCCTATGGTTATGTTCTCATGCTCTATGTTGCCAATTTGCCCGATAGTCGAATAACAATCTATAGGCACCATTCTCATTTCGTTTGAAGGAAGCTTCAACGTCGCATAGCTGCCTTCCTTTGCCATGAGCTGAGCAAACGCCCCGGCTGTCCTTACCATCTGGCCGCCCTTGCCGGGCTTCATCTCAACGTTGTGCACGAACGTGCCGACCGGAACAAGCCTCAAAGGAAGCGCGTTGCCCGGACGTATCTCGGCGCTCTCGCCTGCCATTATGCTTGAGCCAACTGCCACGTCGTTTGGAGCTATGATGTAGCGCCTTTCTCCGTCCGCGTACTTTAGAAGCGCTATGTTTGCCGAGCGGTTCGGATCGTACTCAAGAGCTTCCACTATGGCCGGGATGTTTCTCTTATCCCTCTTGAAATCTATTACCCTGTAAAGACGCTTGTGACCGCCGCCTATCCAGCGCATTGTCACGCGGCCGTTTGCGTTCCTGCCGCCGGTCTTTCTAAGCGAACTCGTTAGCGCCCTCTCAGGCCTCTTCTTAGAGAGGTGAGAGAAATCCATCGTCGTCTTCTTACGTAGCGCCGGCGATGTCGGTTTATAAGTTTTTACTGGCATGTCATTTTCCCGTTCTTTACAAAGTTAATGTTTTTTCTCTACCAAGAGACCGGCCTTACCCGGCCCATCCAGCGCGGCCCCTTAGCGTCTGTGCGGGCCGTCTTGCAAATCCCAAACTATACGCCCTCGAAGAACTCTATCTTGCCGCCCTCTTTGAGCTTTATATACGCCTTCTTACGCGTGGAGGTCTTGCCTTCGTATTTGCCAAGCCTCTTTACCTTGCCCGGAACCTTATTCGTGTTCACGGACTCGACCTTCACGTTGAAAATCTTCTCGACCGCCGCCTTTATCTCGGTCTTACTTGCCCTCACATCCACCCAGAACGCCACGGCCCCGGTGGTTGCGTGCATGGCAGTAGACTTCTCGGTTATTATCGGCGACTTTATTATATCGTATACTTCCTTCATAATATCTCTCCCTGCTTATGCCTTTCCCTTTACTAACGACTCGAACTTCTCGAACGCCTGCTTGGTCATGACGAGGCCGTCGTACTTCAGTATATCGTAAGCGTTTATGTGCTTGACGTCGAGCAGCTTATAATCCTTAAGATTCCTTGTCGCAAGGAGCTCGTTCTTTCCGGGATTGTCGGCTATCACGAGCGCGCTCTTGAACTTCATCGCCTCGAAAAGCGCGGTAGCGAGCTTTGTCTTCGGCTCTTTCAGCTCGAAGGTCTCGATAAGGTTCATCTTGCTTTCCTTTATCTTATAGGCGAGCGCAGACTTAACAGCTCCAAGCACGGCCTTCTTTGGCTGCTTATAGGAGTAATCCCTTGGATGCGGGCCAAACACAACGCCGCCGTGCCTCCACACCGGGCTTCTCTTCTCTCCGGACCTTGCGCGTCCAGTGCCCTTTTGCCTCCAGGGCTTTGCGCCGGAGCCGCTTACCTCGGCCCTTGTCTTGGTAGATGCGTTGCCGCTTCTACGATTGGCGCGCTGCATCTTAACGATTTCATATATGAGGCCCTCGTTGACTCTTGCGTCGAAGGGGCCGCCCGATATGTCGAGGGTCGAAACCTTCTTGCCCTCTTTATTTAAAATGTCTATTGCCATGTCGTTAACCGTCCGTTATTTCTTTTTGGAAGCCTTTTTAACCATCACGATGGCGCCAACCGCCCCTGGAACCGCGCCCTTTACAAGAAGCACGTCGTCCTTTACGCCTACTATCTTGAGATTCTGCACGGTCACCGGAGCATCTCCCATGTGTCCGCCCATCCTCATTCCCTTAAAGACCCTCGAAGGATACGAGCTCGAGCCGATGGAACCCGGGGCCCTGTTGAACATCGAGCCGTGGGACTCGGCACCGCCGCTAAAGTTGTGCCTTCTCATAACGCCCATGAAGCCCTTGCCCTTTGATACGCCCCTTACGTCCACGATGTCGCCGGCCTTGAATACCGCTGAAGGCTCTATCTTCTGCCCTGCCTTGTATTCATCTAGCGAATCGCCGCCAAACTCGGCAAGGTGCCTAAGCGGAGGCGTTCCGGCCTTCTTAAAGTGCCCCTGCATGGCCTTGGGGGTGGCCTTTTCCTTCTTTGTCGAAAGACCAAGCTGAACGGCGTCGTAGCCGTCCTTTTCCTTGACCTTCTTTTGCGTCACATGGCAGTCGGAGGCCTGAATGGCCGTTACCGGCACTTCGGCGCCTTCGATGAATATGCGCGTCATTCCAATTTTTTTACAGAGCAAACCCTCTATCATGACAGATAACCCTTCTCTTGAAAACTATTCGCTAAACTTTATCTCTACGTCAACACCCGCCGGCAAATCGAGCTTTGTTAGCGCATCCACCGTGTGCTGCGTGGGTTCGACTATGTCCATAAGGCGCTTGTGCGTCCTCATCTCGAACTGCTCTCTGCTCTTTTTGTCGACATGCGGAGAGCGCAGCACCGTAAACCTCGCGATCTTGGTCGGAAGTGGTATCGGCCCCTTGACATTCGCCCCGGTTCTTCTGGCGGTGTCGACTATATCCTTGACCGAGCGGTCAAGAAGCCTGTGATCGTATGCCTTAAGTCTTATTCTTATCTTCTGGTTTTCCAAGTTCGCGCTCCGTACCCTTAATTAAGCTATGACCTTTGCTACAACTCCGGCCCCAACCGTCTTGCCGCCTTCCCTCACCGCGAACCTCACGCCCTCATCCATTGCTATCGGCGTAATCAGCTCAACCTCAACACTTACGTTATCGCCTGGCATTACCATCTCTACACCTTCCGGAAGCGTAACAACTCCGGTAACGTCCGTCGTTCTAAAATAGAACTGCGGCCTGTAGCCCTTGAAGAACGGAGTATGGCGTCCGCCTTCTTCCTTCGTAAGAACGTATATCTCGCACTTGAACTTCGTGTGCGGAGTAATCGAGCCGGGCTTTGCAAGCACCTGCCCTCTCTCGACTTCTTCCTTCTTCGTGCCTCTTAGAAGCGCGCCGATGTTATCGCCGGCCCTGCCCTCGTCAAGGAGCTTTCTAAACATTTCAACACCCGTTACCGTGGTCTTGATTGTCGGACGGATACCGACTATCTCGATTTCCTCGCCGACCTTTACTATGCCTCTCTCGATTCTGCCGGTAACAACAGTGCCTCTACCTGATATCGAGAACACGTCCTCAACAGGCATGAGAAACGGCTTGTCGATGTCGCGCTTTGGCTCGGGTATATAGGAATCGAGCGTGTCCATAAGCTTTAGTATCGGGCCGCACCACTGGCACTCTGCCTTGCCGCAGCCGCACTCAAGGGCCTTAAGAGCACTTCCCTTGATGATTGGCGTCGTATCGCCCGGGAACTTATACTGGTTAAGAAGGTCCCTTACCTCGAGCTCGACGAGATCGGTTAGTTCCTTATCGTCGACCATGTCGACCTTGTTCATGAACACCGCGATGTAAGGCACGCCGACCTGACGAGAGAGAAGTATATGCTCTCTTGTCTGCGGCATCGGGCCGTCTGCTGCGCTCACAACGAGTATGGAACCGTCCATCTGTGCGGCTCCGGTTATCATGTTCTTAACGTAGTCTGCGTGGCCAGGACAATCGATATGCGCGTAGTGGCGCTTATCGGTCTGGTACTCGACGTGGGTAATCGATATGGTAACGCCCCTCTCTCTTTCTTCGGGCGACTTGTCTATCTGGTCGTAGGCCAGGAATTCTGCTCCGCCCCTTGAGGAAAGAACCTTGGTGATTGCCGCTGTCAAGGTCGTCTTGCCGTGGTCGACGTGACCGATGGTGCCGACGTTTACGTGCGGTTTTGTCCTCTCGAATTTAGCCTTGCTCATGATACTTTCCCTCCGCCTTGTTAGTGTTTAATAATGACTTAGGCCGATGCCTTTGCTATAAGAGTCTCGAGAACCGAATTGGGGACCGGCTCGTAGTGCGAAAACTGCATGGTAAATGTCGCTCTGCCCTGGGTTGCGCTCCTTATGTCGGTTGAATACCCAAACATATTGGCAAGCGGCACCTTTGCGGTGACGACCTGGAAGCCGCCTCTGGAATCCATGCCCTGTATCTTTCCTCTTCTCGAGTTCAGGTTTCCGATAACGTCGCCCATAAACTGCTCGGGCATAACGACCTCGACGTCCATGATTGGCTCAAGAAGTATCTGCCCGGCTCTTTTAACACCGTCCTTAAAGCCCATGGAGCCGGCTATCTTGAATGCCATTTCGCTCGAATCGACGTCGTGATACGACCCGTCGAAAAGCGTAACCTTTACGTCCACCACCGGATACCCTGCAAGCGAGCCGCTCTCGCAAGCTCCGATAATACCCTTTTCAACTGCCGGGATGTATTCCCTCGGAACCGTGCCGCCGACAATTTTATTTACGAACTCGAAGCCCTTGCCTCTTTCATTGGGCTCGACAGTGAGCCATACGTGTCCGTACTGGCCCTTACCGCCGGTCTGTCTGACGTATTTACCTTCGCTCTCGGCAGCCTTTGTAATTGTTTCCTTGTACGCGACCTGCGGCCTTCCGACCGAAGCCTCGACCTTGAACTCCCTTAGGAGACGGTCTACGATAATTTCAAGGTGCAGCTCTCCCATGCCGGAGATGATTGTCTGCGCCGTTTCCTCGTCTGTCTTTACGCGAAAGCTCGGGTCCTCGACCGCAAGCTTTTGCAAAGACACTCCAAGCTTTTCCTGGTCGGCCTTTGTCTTGGGCTCGATTGCGATACTAAGCACCGGCTCCGGTATATCGAGGGACTCGAGTATCACGGGCTTTTCCATATCGCATATGGTATCTCCTGTGATGGTGCTCTTAAGGCCAACGGCCGCAGCGATGTCGCCGGCGAATACTTCCTTTATTTCCTCGCGCTTATTGGCGTGCATCTTCACAAGACGGCCGATTCTTTCCTTCTGGCCCTTACTGGAATTGTAAACGTAAGAACCCGCCTCTATCTTGCCTGAGTAGACTCTAAAGAACGTGAGCTGCCCGACAAACGGGTCGGTCATTATCTTAAAGGCAAGGGCCGCGTACGGAGCGTCGTCCTTGGTTTCTCTTGTAAGTTCTTCTTTTGTGTCTGGATCAAGGCCCGTTACGGGCGGGACATCCATCGGGGAAGGAAGATAATCTACTACCGAGTCGAGAAGAAGCTGCACGCCTTTGTTCTTGAATGCCGTGCCGCATATTACCGGCGTTATCGCCATATTGAGCGTGCCCTTTCTAAGGGCCTTTTTGAGCTCTTCATTGGTAACTTCCTTACCGTCAAGGAACTTCTCCATTATGGTCTCGTCAAAGTCGCTGGCTACCTCTATAAGCTTCTCTCTTGCCTCTGCTGCAGCTGCCTTAAGGTCCGCCGGTATTTCCTCGTAAGTAAACTTAGCTCCAAGCTCCGAGTCGTGCCATACAACGGCCCTGTTATCGACAAGGTCTACCACGCCCTTGAAGGTCTCTTCCTTGCCTATCGGAAGATGAAGCACCGCGGGGCGGGTCTTTAGCCTGTCGACCATCATCCTTACGACACGGTCGAAATCGGCGCCTACTCTGTCCATCTTGTTTATGAACGCAACGCGCGGAACCTTATACTTATTGGCCTGCCTCCAGACGGTTTCGCTCTGGGGCTCGACTCCTCCAACAGAGCAGAACACCGCTACCGCGCCGTCAAGAACCCTGAGAGATCTCTCGACCTCGATTGTAAAGTCGACGTGGCCTGGCGTGTCGATGATGTTTATCTTTATATCCTTCCAGGAACAGGTAGTGGCGGCGCTGGTGATGGTGATGCCCCTCTCCCTCTCCTGCTCCATCCAATCCATGACAGCAGTGCCCTCGTGGACCTCGCCTATCTTGTAGGTGACGCCTGTATAATAAAGAATACGCTCGGTAGTCGTGGTTTTACCCGCGTCGATGTGGGCCATGATACCGATGTTTCTATGTTGTTCTAATGAGACCGTCCGTGCCACTTTATATGCTGCCTTTCTCCGTTTGCTCTACTTTTTGATTTTCCAACAGCCCTGCCGCTTCTAAACCCTAACCTACCACCTAAAGTGCGCGAAGGCCTTGTTTGCTTCCGCCATCTTGTGGGTGTCTTCTCTCTTCTTAACCGCGCCGCCCTTGTTGTTTGCCGCGTCCAGTATCTCTGCCGTAAGCTTCTCCACCATCGACTTGCCGCTTCTTTCCTTTGCGTAGCCGATTATCCACTTAAGCGCGAGAGAGAGTTTTCTGTCCGGCCTTACCTCTATGGGAACCTGGTACGTTGCGCCGCCGACCCTTCTTGACTTTACCTCGACCGTGGGCTTTACGTTCTCAAGGGCCTTTTTAAAGACCTTCAGGGGCTCGGACTTGGTCTTTTCCTCTATCGCCTCGAAAGAGCCGTATACGACCCTCTCCGCCGTGCTCTTCTTGCCGTCGAACATCAGCTTGGTGATGAACTTGTTGACAACGACGTCGTTAAAGACCGGATCCGGAAGCGCTTCTCTTATTTGTGCATTTCCCTTACGGGCCATACCTTAAAACTCCTTCTGGAAGTTAAAAAACAAAAAAACCAACCCGCCACTCACGCTTTGCGGTAGAAAAAACAAATCCCCGCGCAAGCCATGAGCCGATTCACATCAGCCACAGGCCGTGCTCTTACTTGGGCCTCTTTGCTCCGTACTTGGAACGTCCCTGCTTACGGTCGGTGACACCCGTTGTATCGAGAGTGCCCCTTACGATGTGGTACCTTACGCCGGGGAGGTCTTTTACCCTGCCGCCCCTTATGAGGACTACCGAGTGCTCCTGCAGGTTGTGCCCAATGCCTGGTATATACGCCGAAGCCTCTATGCCATTGGTAAGCCTTACCCTCGCGACTTTTCTTAGCGCTGAGTTCGGCTTCTTCGGCGTAGTGGTGTAAACCCTTGTGCAAACGCCCCTCTTCTGCGGGCATGATTCGAGCGCCGGAGAGGTCGTCTTCTGTTTAAGAGACCTGCGTCCTTTTCTTACTAACTGATTTATCGTCGGCATATTTTATCTTCCGTTTCCTAAAAACTTAATCTTTCAAATTTATCAACTTCGGGGGCACTTGTCAAGCGGTTATTTGCCCTTCGTCGATATTTTTTTCTTCTGCTGCATCCGCCGCAGCCTCTTCATCGTCGTCCTCAAGGCTCTCCACATGCAGCCCCGTGCCGCGGTACTTATGGAACCCGGTGCCGGCAGGTATCAAGCGGCCCATGATAACGTTCTCCTTTAAGCCGCGAAGATAATCGATTTTACCCTCTACCGCAGCGCCGGTGAGCACCTTGGTGGTTTCCTGGAAACTCGCCGCAGAGATAAAGCTCTCGGTTGAGAGAGAGGCCTTGGTTATACCCTGGAGAAGCGGCTCTGCAACTGCAGGACGCTTGCCCTTTGTAAGCACCTTCTCGTTTTCCGCCTCAAATATGTGACGCTCTATCTGCTCGCCAACGAGGAATCCGGTATCTCCGGGGTCGGTGATTTTCACCCTTTTCAGCATCTGTCGAACGATAACTTCGATATGCTTATCGTTGATCTTGACGCCCTGGAGCCTGTAGACTTCCTGTACCTCGTCGACAAGATACTTTGCAAGTTCCTTTACGCCAAGTATCCTCAAGATGTCGTGCGGGTTGGCGCTGCCGTCCATGATAGGCTCGCCTGCCCTCACGTGGTCGCCCTCTCTAACGCTTATGTGCTTACCCTTTGGCACCAGGTACTCCTTCGTATCGCCTGCCTCGGGAGTGATGACGACCTTACGTTTACCTTTGGTGTCCTTGCCAAATGTCACAACTCCGTCGACCTCGCTTATTATTGCGCACTCCTTGGGTTTACGCGCCTCGAAGAGCTCGGCAACACGCGGCAGACCTCCGGTGATGTCCTTTGTCTTTGTCGTTTCCCTCGGAATCTTCGCTATCATGTCGCCGGCCTTGACGTGCTCTTCCTCGGCTATGCCTATGATGGCGCCTACCGGCAAGAGATACCTTGCGACCATGGAAGTTCCGGTTATCTTGTGGGTCTTGCCGGAATCGTCCTTAATGGAAATACGCGGCCTCATGTCCGCGTCCCTGTAGGAGACGATGACCTTACTCGAGAGTCCGGTGACCTCGTCGACCTGCTCCTTCATGGTGCGGCCGTCCTCGATATCCCCGAACTTTACCTTTCCGCTCATCTCTGTAAGTATCGGAATGGTATAAGGATCCCACTCGGCTATGACCGTGCCTGCGGCAACGTGGTCGCCTTCCTTCACTCGAAGCTTTGCTCCGTATATAACAGGATTTCTCTCCCTCTCCCTGCCCTGCGAATCGGCTATGGCTATCTCGCCGTTACGGTTCATTACAACGGTTTCGCCCCTTGAGTTGACGGCGGTTGAGAGCTTGACGAACTTAATCGTTCCGTCGTGCCTTGCCTCGAGAGCCGTCTGCTCGGCCCTTCTGCTCGCTGTTCCTCCGATGTGGAAGGTACGCATCGTAAGCTGTGTGCCGGGCTCTCCGATACTCTGCGCCGCTATAACGCCGACGGCCTCGCCCATGTCAACCATGTGGCCTCTTGCAAGGTCTCTGCCGTAACACTTGGCACAGATGCCGTGCGGACTTCTGCAGGTAAGAACGCTCCTTATCTTTACCTTGTCTATTCCGGCCTCCTCCATCCTTCTAACCGCATCCTCGGTTATCTCGGTGTTGGCCGGCACAAGCGTCTCCCCTGAGTACTGCTCAACCACGTCTTCAAGCGCGACCCTGCCGAGTATGCGCTCTCCGATTGGCTCGATAACCTCTCCGCCTTCGAGAAGTGTCGAGATATAGATACCGTCAAGCGTGCCGCAGTCGTCTTCGACGATGATTGCGTCCTGGGCAACGTCGACAAGCCTTCTTGTAAGATAACCCGAGTTCGCGGTTTTGAGAGCCGTATCTGCAAGACCTTTTCTCGCGCCGTGCGTTGAGATGAAGTACTGAAGCACGGTGAGGCCCTCTCTAAAGTTCGCGGTAATAGGTGTTTCGATAATCTCTCCCGAAGGCTTTGCCATGAGTCCCCTCATTCCGGCAAGCTGCCTTATCTGCTGCGCGCTTCCTCTGGCTCCGGAGTCGGCCATGATGAAGATGGGGTTAAAGCTCGGTATCTTCTTTATCTTGCCCTTTTCATCCTTCACGTCATCGGTGCCGAGGTTCTTTAACATCTCTTCAGCGACCTCTTCTGTTGCCTGCGCCCAGATGTCGATGACCTTGTTGTAGCGCTCGCCGTCGGTGATAAGACCTTCGTTGTACTGCTGCTGAATTTCCTTTACCTCGCCGTATGCTTCATCAAGGATGGCTTGCTTCTTCTGCGGTATCTTCATGTCGTCTATGCAAATCGAGATGCCGGCCTTGCACGCATACCTGTAACCCATATCCTTTAGCCTGTCGGCAAGGATTACGGTTTCCTTACTGCCCGAGCGGCGGTAACAGAGGTCGATAAGCTCGGCAAGCTGCTTTTTATCCATGACCTTGTTGATTTCCTCAAACGTTATCGAGGAAGGAACTATCTCTCTTAGCACTGTTCTGCCGACAGTAGTGTCCAGCAGCGCGCCGTCGACCTTCACCTTTATGGCGGCCTGGAGCCCGACCTCGGATGAATCGAAGGCAGCTCTTACCTCATCAAGTGACGAAAACACCTTGGCCTCGCCCTTTGCCCCCGGCCTCTCTCTCGTAAGGTAGTAGAGCCCGAGCACGATGTCCTGTGTTGGAACGATAACCGGTTTGCCGTGCGCAGGCGAAAGTATGTTATTGGTGCTCATCATTAGCACCCTTGCTTCTGTCTGCGCCTCTATGGAAAGCGGCACGTGCACGGCCATCTGGTCTCCGTCGAAGTCCGCGTTAAATGCCGAACACACAAGCGGATGAAGCTGTATGGCCTTGCCCTCTACAAGAAGCGGCTCGAATGCCTGGATGCCGAGCCTGTGGAGTGTGGGCGCTCTGTTTAGAAGCACCGGATGCTCCTTTATGACCTCGTCAAGAACGTCCCAAACCTCGCTTCTCTCTCTCTCGAGCATCTTCTTTGCGCTCTTGATGGTGGTTGCGTAACCCCTCTCCTCGAGCTTCTGATAGATGAACGGCTTGAAGAGCTCGATTGCCATCTTCTTCGGAAGTCCGCACTGATGGAGCCTTAAGTCCGGGCCTATGACGATGACCGAGCGGCCCGAATAGTCAACGCGCTTACCAAGAAGGTTCTGCCTGAAACGTCCGCTCTTACCCTTTATCATGTCGCTTAAGGACTTAAGCGGCCTCTTATTCTGGCCCGTGATGATGCGGCCCCTTCTGCCGTTATCGAACAAAGCGTCAACTGCCTCCTGGAGCATGCGCTTTTCGTTCCTGATGATGATATCAGGGGCATTAAGCTCCATGAGCTTTATAAGACGGTTATTTCTGTTGATAACGCGCCTGTAGAGGTCGTTTAGGTCGCTCGTTGCGAACCTGCCGCCATCTAGCGGAACAAGCGGCCTTAGGTCCGGCGGAAGCACCGGGATGACTTCCATTATCATCCACTCGGGCTTATTCCCGGAATTAAGAAACGCCTCGACTACTTTAAGTCTCTTGGCTATCCTCTTACGCTTTGCATCCGAGGATGTCTTCTTGCTCTCCGCCCTAAGCTTGGAGGAAAGGGCCTCGAGCTCGCTCTTCTTAAGGAGCGCGCGTATGGCCTCTGCGCCCATGCCGGAAACAAACGAATCAACACCGTACTTCTCGATTGCCTGGTGGTGCTTGTCGTCGCTAAGAAGCTCGCCTTCCTTCAAATCGGTATCCTTCGGGTCTATGACAACATAGTTCTCATAGTAGAGCACGCGCTCGACCTCTTTTAGCGTCATATCGAGCATTGTGCCGATCCTCGACGGAAGACTCCTTAAAAACCATATATGCGCAACCGGGGTGGCAAGCTCTATGTGTCCGAGCCTTTCCCTTCTAACCTTGGAAGGTATTACCTCGACTCCGCACTTTTCGCAGATAACTCCGCGGTGCTTCATCCTCTTGTACTTTCCGCAGTTGCACTCGAAGTCCTTTACCGGGCCAAATATCTTGGCGCAGAAAAGGCCGTCCCTTTCGGGCTTGAAGGTACGGTAGTTTATGGTCTCGGGCTTCTTTATCTCGCCATGCGACCACTCCCTTATCTTCTCGGGAGAGGCGATGGTGATTCTTATGGCGTTGAAGTCCGCCGGCTTCTTCTGTTTATCGAAGAGGGCCTTAAGGGTTTCCACTTTAGATACCTCCTTTTTATAAAACCATGATTATATAAAAAATCGCCAGGGAACGCCGCTACCGGCTATTCCTCCGAATCCATCAGATTGACGTCGAGCCCAAGGCTCTGCATTTCCTTTATAAGGACGCTAAAGGATTCCGGCATAGTCGGCTCGAGCGTGTAATCGCCTCTGACTATGCTCTCGTACATCTTGGTCCTTCCGGGAACGTCGTCGCTCTTTACCGTCAAAAACTCCTGCAAGCAGTTTGCTGCTCCGTACGCCTCCATTGCCCAGACTTCCATTTCTCCAAGCCTCTGGCCTCCAAACTGCGCCTTGCCGCCAAGCGGCTGCTGCGTAACCAGCGAGTACGGGCCCGTGCTCCTTGCGTGTATCTTGTCGTCGACAAGGTGATGGAGCTTTAGCATGTACATAATTCCGACCGTTACGTCCTGGTCGAATTGATCGCCTGTCCTTCCGTCATAGAGCGTCATCTTGCCGTTCTGGCCAAGCCCCACGCCATCGAGCGCGCTCTTTACATCCGCCTCCACCGCGCCGTCGAATACCGGGGTCGAGATGAATATGCCGTGGCCAAGCCGCCTTGCCACCTCAAGCACCTCGTCGTCGGAGAGCGTGTTTATGAACTTCGAGAACTCGAGCGTGCCGTAGTACTTCTTTATCTTATCCTTTATCGAGTTCGGGCTGTACTCGGCCTCCAACATCGCGTTTATGTCCTCGCCCATCTTTCTCGCTGCCCAGCCGATGTGGGTCTCGAGAATCTGGCCGATGTTCATCCTTGAAGGAACGCCAAGCGGGTTAAGCACCATATCCACAGGGCGGCCGTCCTTCATAAACGGCATGTCCTCCTCGGGCAGTATCCTCGATATAACGCCCTTATTTCCGTGCCTTCCGGCCATCTTGTCGCCAACGGAAATCTTTCTCTTCATGGCGATATAGACCTTGACCATCTTTATAACGCCCGGCGGGAGCTCGTCGCCGCGCTTTAGCCTCGCTATCCTCTCGCTAAATACGTGCTTTATCGCCCCGACCTGCTCATCGAGCTTCGTAAATACTTCCTTCAAATCCTCCTCGGCCTTTTCCTCGCCTGCCGGGATTATCTCCCTTATCCGCGCTTCCGAGAGCTCGTCGAGTATTTCCTTCGTGAGCACAGTGCCCTTCGAAAGTATGGTGTTGCCCTTCTTGTCGGCAAGCCTTACTCCCGACTTCTTGCCCTTTAGTATCCTCTCGGCCTTTGCAAATGCCGCGCTCTTAACGATGCTTATCTCGTCGTCACGGTCCTTTACAAGCCTCGCTGTCTCGCGCTCCTCGATGCTCTTTGCCCGGTCGTCCTTCTCCGAGCCCTTTCTCGAAAACACCTTGGCGTCTATGACAACGCCCTCGATGCCGGGCGGGACCCGAAGGGACGTATCCTTCACGTCTTCGGCCTTTTCGCCAAATATCGCCCTTAGAAGCTTTTCCTCCGGAGAAAACTGCGTTTCCCCTTTGGGCGTAATCTTACCGACCAGTATGTCGCCGGGAACGACCTCGGCGCCAACACACACGATGCCGGACTCATCGAGGTTCTTAAGCGCTTCGTCGCCGACATTCGGGATATCGCGCGTGATTTCCTCTTTACCAAGCTTTATGTCACGGGCTACTGTCTCGAACTCCTCGATATGCACGGAGGTAAAGACGTCGTCCTTAAGAAGCCTCTCGTTTATGAGAATAGAGTCCTCGAAGTTGTAACCGCCCCACGGCATGAAGGCAACGACCACGTTCTTACCAAGCGCCAGCTCGCCGTTGGCTGTGGAGGGGCCGTCCGCTATGACCTGCTTTGCCTCTATCTTGTCGCCCTCTCTTACAAGGGGCTTCTGGTTAAGACACGTGTTCTGGTTAGACCTTCTAAACTTTGTCAGGTTATATATGTCGACGTCGCCGCCCGAGGCCCTTACCACTATCCTCGTTGAGTCGACGTTCTCGACAGTGCCTGCGCGCTTTGCGGCCGTCGTAACGCCAGAGTCCATGGCAACGACACTCTCCATGCCGGTGCCGACAAGCGGGGCCTCTGTAGAGATGAGCGGCACGGCCTGACGCTGCATGTTGCTGCCCATGAGCGCTCTGTTGGCGTCGTCGTTCTCGAGAAACGGTATTAAAGCAGCGGCTACGCTGACAAGCTGGTTTGGAGAAACGTCCATGAGCGTTATCTCGTCTGGCTTGGCCATGACGAACTCTCCGGCCTTTCTCGCGGATATGAACTCGCTTGTAAAACGCCCGGTTTCGTCCATTGGCGCGTTAGCCTGCGCTATGATGTGCTCTTCCTCGTCAAGCGCCGAGAGATACACAGTCCTGTTCGTGACCTTTCCGTCAAGGACCTTTCTGTAGGGAGTCTCGATAAAGCCGAAATCGTTTACGCGCGCATAGGTGCTAAGCGACACGATAAGACCGATGTTCGGGCCTTCTGGCGTCTCAATCGGGCATATACGGCCGTAGTGGGTCGTGTGCACGTCCCTTACCTCGAACCCTGCCCTCTCTCTTGTAAGACCGCCTGCGCCAAGGGCCGAGAGCCTTCTCTTGTGCGTGATTTCGCTAAGCGGGTTGGTCTGGTCCATGAACTGGCTAAGCTGGCTCGATCCAAAGAACTCCTTAACGACCGCGGTTACGGGCTTGGGGTTTATAAGGTCGTTTGGCATGAGCGTTTCTATCTCGCCAAGGCTCATCCTCTCCTTGACCGCTCTCTCGAGCCTTAAGAGCCCTACCCTGTACTGGTTCTCGAGAAGCTCGCCCACACTTCTTACGCGGCGGTTTCCGAGATGGTCGATGTCGTCGATGGCGCCCTGGCCGTTTTTAAGGCCAAGAAGATACTTCACAACGCCCATTATGTCTTCCTTCTTAAGCGTCGTAAGAGTAAGCGGCGTGTCTATGCCGATCTTTCTATTGAGCTTTAGCCTTCCGACCCTTGAGAGATCGTACCTCGCGGCGTCGAAGAAAAGGCTTTCGAGAAACTGCGTAGAGGTCGAAACCGTTGGCGGCTCACCCGGCTTAAGACGCTTGTATATCTCGATTCTGGCGTTTAGCGTCATATTGGTGACCGAGTCGTTAGGATTGGCGTTCCTGTACTCGACAACCGGCTTTATGTCCTCATTGCCGATTCTATCGTTTATAAGAGTTTCCCTGAAGGCCCTTCCCATGGCCTCGATGTAGAGGAGCTTGAACTTCTCTATCTTCCTCTTCGATATCTCGTCTAGCGTTTCCCTCGTGAGCACCTGGTTACACTCGATAACGACCTCGCCGGTACCCGGGTCTACGATGTCCTGCGAAACAACGCGGCCTATGATGTCCTCGGCCTCGACAGGTATCTGCTTAATGCCTGCGGCACCGAACTTCTTGGCTATAAGGCGGGTAATCTTTCTATCCTTCTTGATTATGACCTCGCCGGTCTTCGGGTCCTTTATGTCGCTGCCGGCCTTTTGCCCGACGATGTGCTCGGTGTCTATGCTCTTGGATATCTTCTTTCCGTCGATGAACACGTCCTCGCACGGGTAGAAATAATTTAGCATCTCCTCTATCGAATAGCCAAGGGCCTTCAATAGCACGGTCGCGAGCATCTTACGTCTCTTGTCTATCCTTACATAGAGAAGGTCCTTCTGGTCGAACTCGAAGTCGAGCCACGAGCCCGTGTACGGGATGACCCTTGCGGTGAACTGAAGTTTTCCGGAATACCCCTTGCCCTTCTCGTACTCGAAGAACACGCCAGGAGATCTGTGAAGCTGGCTGACTATTACGCGCTCGGTGCCGTTCACGATGAAACTTCCGGTACTCGTCATGAGCGGTATTTCGCCGAAATAAACTTCCTGCTCCTTTATGTCCCTGACACTCTGGGCGCCGGTCTCGGCGTCCTTGTCCCAGGTAGTGAGCCTCACAACTATTTTCATCGGGGCGGCGTAGGTAATGCCCTTCTCGATACACTCCTCGATGGTGTACTTTGGCTGAAGAAGGACGTACTTCACGAAGTCGAGCGAGGCCGCCTCGCTGTAGTCCTTTATCGGGAATATGCTTTTTAAAACTTTAAGAAGCCCGACATCTTCCATTGCCTCGGGCTTTTTATCTAGCTGCAGGAAGTCGGAGAACGACCTCATCTGCACCTCTATCAGATTCGGAATATCAACGACCCTTCCAATCCTTGAATAATCTTTTCTAAGCAGATGACCGTTAATGAGAGTGGACGGCATTTTGACTCTACTCCTCTCGAAAGGTTTTGAACGAATAAGCCTGCCGCGCCGTTTTTGGCGCCGCGGCAGGTCTTATCCAGGAAGTTTCCACTAAAAAAGAACCGCTTTTTTATGCCGCGCGCCAAAACGGCGCGCGGCACTCAAGACAACTTACTTTATTTCTACCTTTGCTCCTGCGCCCTCGACGAGCTTCTTTATCTTCTCGGCCTCTTCCTTGTTAACGCCTTCCTTCAGTGTCTTCGGCGCGCCCTCTACGAGGTCCTTTGCTTCCTTAAGACCAAGACCCGTCACTGTCCTTACTTCCTTAATGACGTTTATCTTGTTTGCGCCGGCATCCTTCAAAACGACCGTGAACTCGGTCTTTTCCTCGCCTGCCGCCGCGCCTGCCGCAGCGCCCGGAGCCGCTGCCGCTACCGCTACCGGAGCCGCCGCCGAAACGCCAAACTCCGTCTCTATCGCCTTTACGAGCTCGGAGAGCTCGAGAACCGTAATGCCCTTCAGATACGCCAGTACGTCCTGCTGCGTGATGTTAGCCATGTTACTTCTCCTCCTCCGTTATCTTTAATGGTTAATATGTAAAATCCCTGGTCACGAAAGACGCCTTATGCTGCTGCGCCTTCCTTCGAACTCTTAACGGCGTTAAGCGCGTAAAGAAGTTTACGCGGCACGCCCGAGAGCGCCACTGCGAGTCCCGTAGGAACGCTCTTCAAGCCGCCAAGAAATATCGCAAGCATCTGTTCCTTGGATGGAAGCTCGGAGAGTACTTTTACCTCGGCAACTGTGAGCATCTTTGTTCCAAGCGCTCCGCCCTTTAGCGCGAACACCGGCTGGTCCTTTATGAACTCGGTCAGAGCCTTTGCTGCCGCTGCCGCGTCCTTATAGCTTATGGCAACTGCCATTGGCCCCTTAAAGTGCCCGGAGAGCCCTTCATACGGAGTGCCCTTCACGGCCAAACGCGCAAGCGTATTACGAAGCACCTTGAGCTCGACCCCGGCCTTCCTAAGCGAGCTTCTAAGCGTTGTTATCTGCTCGACCTTGATGCCCTGGTACGAGGCCACGAACGCGGCCTGTGCCTTTGCGAACTTCTCGTGAAACTCGGCTACCGTCGCTTTTTTCTCTTCTCTCGTTATCAACTCTTCATCCCTCCTTTCTGTCTTTAGTTTTGCCAAAGACAGAAAGTATTCCGGTGCCATAATGTATGCGTCCGGAAGACCAACCGCGCCGCCCTGTAACATCTGCCGAAGGGAAAGTTAACGAAACGTTCCCCGGGGGTGGCGTTAAGATCTCGGTAGGATTATTAAGCCTTCGTGCTGCAAAGACATTTTATTGCTAAAACGTCCATTCAACACGCGGCCCCTACTGTCTTTGACCTTAATAAAAAAAACGAATTTAAAATACAAAGTCCGCGCGTCGCAAGAGAGCGCGGATACAAAACCTTACTTAAACGCGTTCCTTATCTCTGTGGCATCGAGCTTTATCGAAGGCCCCATGGTGGTAGAGATATAGAGGCTCTTAAGATAAGCGCCCTTACTTGCCGAAGGCTTCGCCTTTACAAGGGCCTCGATAAGCGCCTTGAAGTTGTCCTTAAGCTTGGCTTCTCCAAACGAGAACTTGCCCACGGGGGCGTGCACTATGCCCGCCTTGTCGAGCCTGAACTCGACCATGCCGGCCTTTAGATCATTTACCGCCTTCTTTACGTCGAATGTCACTGTGCCAAGCTTCGGGTTAGGCATGAGCCCCTTGGGGCCAAGCACCTTTCCAAGCTTACCGACAGCGCCCATCATGTCAGGGGTTGCGACAACGGCGTCGAACTCGAGCCAGCCCTTACTGACCTTCTCGACCATATCGTCTGAGCCAGTGTAGTCTGCCCCGGCGCTCTTCGCTTCAAGTTCCTTTTCGCCCTTGGCGAACACCAAAATCCTACACTTCTTTCCTGTGCCGTTTGGAAGAACGACCGAGCCCCTGACGTTCTGATCCGGGTGCTTGGGGTCAACACCCAGCCTCGCGGCAACGTCCACGGTTTCGTCGAACTTTGGCTTTGTAAAGCCCATCAGGGCCTTAAAAGCCTCGTCAAGACCGTAACTCTTTTTCTCGTCTACAGTAGCCTTGCTCTTTGCGTATCTCTTATTGGATGCCATGTTATTTACCCTCCACCACTATTCCCATGCTTCTTGCCGTGCCCTCGATGGTCTTTATGGCCGCTTCCAGAGAAGCTGCCGTAAGATCCGGCATCTTGAGCTTCGCTATGTCCTCAACCTGCTTTTTCGTCACAGTGCCGACCTTGGTCTTATTTGGCACACCCGAGCCCTTCTCAAGCTTCAATGCCTTAAGAAGAAGCCTCGAAGCCGGCGGGGTCTTGGTTATGAAGCTAAATGTCCTGTCGGCATAGACCGTGATGACGACCGGGATTATCATGCCGTCCTCTTTCTGCGTCTTTGCGTTAAAGGACTTGCAAAACTCCATTATATTGACGCCGTGCTGGCCAAGCGCCGGACCTACCGGCGGGGCCGGATTGGCCTTGCCGGCCGGGAGTTGCAGCTTTATCTGACCTACTATCTTCTTTGCCATACTCTTCTATAGTCCCTTTCCGTTGTTTTACGGCCTTATGCCTTTTCCACCTGAACAAAATCCAGCTCAACCGGAGTAGCCCTGCCGAATATGCTCACAAGCACCTTAAGCTTGCCCTTCTCGGGCTTTACCTCTTCGACAATGCCGGTAAAGTTCGTGAACGGGCCGTCTATTACGCGAATATTCTCGCCCTCGCTAAAGAGCACCTTGGGCTTTGGCCTTACCGCGCCCTCTTCCATCTGAACGCTTATCTTCTTTACCTCTTCGTCGCTTATCGGCGGCGGGGTCTTTGCGCCTCCGACAAATCCCGTTACCTTGGGTATGCCCTTTATAAGATGCCAGGTCTCGTCTGTAAGCTCCATGTTGACGAGTATGTAGCCGGGGAAAAACTTCCTCGAAGCCGTGCGCTTTACACCCTTTACCATGTCAACGACCTTTTCGGTGGGGACAAGGATGTCGCCAAACATGCTCTCTTTACCGAGAAGCCTTACCTTCTCCTCTATGGACGTCTTTACCCTGTTCTCGTAACCCGAATAGGTGTGGACGACATACCATTTCTTGGACATTTCGACTCCGGCAACCGACATTTTTATTTTATAAACAGCTTAACTAGGCTCGAGAACCCGAGATCCAGAAGCCCGAGTATTACGGCCAGTATGATAACGCCGATAAGAACCACCCATGTGGCCTTCAATGTCTGATCCTTCGATGGCCAGGTGACCTTCTTAAGCTCGGCCCTTGCCTCGGAGAAAAACTCCTTGCCTCTCGTTATAATGCTCGCCTGTTCCATCTCAATTAACGCCTCTCCTGCGGCTTTGTCCGTAGAACAAAACGCCGCAACCTTTTGATAACAGCCTGACCGGCCCGTTATAAGCTGGCAGGCCAGGAGGGATTTGAACCCCCAACCCGCGGTTTTGGAGACCGCTGCTCTGCCGTTAGAGCTACTGGCCTATGTTAAACTCGCGCTCCCCGTGCATACGGGCAAGGCAAGTCTTTATCCCAAACCGCGCCGCGCTCCAAACAGCGGCATCGCGTCAGCCCCTTACTTCGTCTCCTTATGGGGCGTGTGCTTTTTGCAGAACTTACAGTACTTCTTAAGCTCTATCCTGTCGGTAGTGGTCTTCTTATTCTTCGTCGAAGAATAGTTTCTGCGCTTGCACTCCGTACAGGCGAATGTGATTATCTCTCTCATGACTTTAGGGTTTCCTCTTCTTAAATTAAGCTATGACCTTTGCTACAACTCCGGCCCCAACCGTCTTGCCGCCTTCCCTCACCGCGAACCTCACGCCCTCATCCATTGCTATCGGCGTAATCAGCTCAACCTCAACACTTACGTTATCGC
>JAOUFM010000012.1 GCA_029858205.1 Deltaproteobacteria bacterium
GCTGGAAGACTGAAAATATAAAACAACAATCTTCGGCTCCACTATTATTGCAGGAGTATTTATATCTCCGCTAACCGCAAGATAACGGTACTTCATATCTTTCTTTTTTTCAAGCGACACGCTCGACTCGCCGACAACACGCTCGCCAAAGGGATCATACACTCCGGCAAGCCGGTTTTTTTGAAAAACTTTTATATACGTCTCTGCCGTATAGTATTTCTCCGTAAATGTTTCATCAGTATACATCAACACTACATCGGGAGCAGAATCATTTTGAACCATAAAATTCGGCGAATAGATGCCCGACTTTCCCGGTCCCTCGGCGCGCGGAGACGTCCATATCACAATCTGCTCTCCGGTCTCGAAGTCATGCTCAACAAACGCAAGCTCCTCGCCCTTACCTGCCTTTTTCGTGGCTATAAAGTAAAGGTGCCTGCCTTCTGTAAGCGCATACCGTAATACCTTCGTATACCCTGATTTGGCAACATCCAGCCCGGCAACAACGGTAACGGGTTTACCTATGTCTTCTTCAACAGGAATTCCCTCATATGTATTATCTGCATAATAAATAAACTCTTTACCAGCATACGCAAAGGACGGCATGGCCAATATAATTATTACCGCCACTATTTTTATCGCTTGCCTAAGCATTCCACCTCCATCTAAAACGGTTTTTACCGCATGCCCCCGCATTACTCACTTAATGTAAATCCGTGATTATGACTAAACTCCGCAAACTTGCTCCAAAGGAGTTTCATCTTCAGCTCTTTGCTGTTATCGATTTTAACATTCTTGGGCTCTTTGAGCGTTTTCATATTCTTATCATAGTACATGACAAGAAACTCTTCCCCTTCCTTTATAAAATTAAATTTTTCATCCCCGACCTTTGCAGAGATATAATTATTCTTCCAAAGCAGAATATCCCCATACCCATCCTTTGGCTCGAAGTCAACTGCAAAGCCCATGATTATAAAAACTTTCGCAGGCTCTTCGCTACTAGGATGCGAATATTTATATTCTCCGCTACCCGCCGCCGCATCCCCCCATTCTCCTAAATCCATATGAAGAATAATAGGCATCGAGCCATCCGGCTCGGCCCTAATAACATCCAAAGCATATCTGCCTGCATGGTAGGCATGAAAACGAAAATCATATGCTGCCAGCACAACAATCAACGGTTGCTCTTGTTTTTTGGGCTTATATGTTATCAATTGTGACCACATGGTATCCACATGATACTCCTTGTCCAACATATCGGAAAACCTCCGTATTCCCTTATTATCGAATGCCATGGTACCAACAACCGATACCGCTCCATACGGCACTTGCTTCAGACCGAGAAAATATAAATCCTTTGGGCCAAGGAACGCATAGCACATTATCGACGGATTCGATTTTTTCCCAATATCACTACTATTTTCTTTAATCCCTGCCACTTCCGAGAACAGGCCGCACGCATAGGTACCGGACATTCCGTCTTGTAAAAAATCGAAATCATCGCCCCACGCAGCAGCCGGGAGCAACAAACAAAACAAAAATACAAGAATCGCTCTCTTCATCAACACCTCGATTTTTTATCGTTCTATTCTATGCTGCAACTTGTCTTTTTTGCAGTTAGTAGGGTGGGCACAGCCCACCATTATCATCATTCCATACCAATCTTATCCTGCAACCCGGATACATCTTCTTCCCCACACCAATTACGCGGATAAACGCCTTTATCAACGTATCTCAAAAATGTCGAATACACCCACTCGCCGGGCGTTCTCGCCAATCCGTGCTTCACGGGGTTATAATGTATATAATCGCAATGCCGCGCAAAAGCCCTTTTAACCGCTCCTCAAGCTCCGCGCCCTTGCCTGCGGCAACTGCCGGAAGCAGGAATCGTGCCGTAATAAGTAAGTATTTCAAAAATCTCTTTTGTCGCATGCGTCATATGTTTAGTGCCGTTTTTACATTTACCTCAAATCGGCGAGTGTGACCCGCCCTACGAACTAACCAAAAATAGGCGCCATCCCCTTTTCGTCCTGTCCCCTTTTCGTTCTACAATATTAATTTTTACGCTTAATTCTAATTATATTCAAAACTTCGCGTGCCATTTTTATGCCAACCGCATCGGTATCATCTTTTAAAATTCCCTCAAGCAAATTAACAGTATCCTCATCCGGAAATGCTTCTAGGCCGAAAAATGCCCTATCTCTCACATTGGGCGGCGTACTTCTATTTTTAACAGCGTCAAGAAAAAACTTCTTAATCCTATTAAGTTTCTTTTGATCCCGTATTTTTTGCTCAGGTGCCACACTAACATCACCGCCATCTTCCGGGCTCGGCGCTACCACCCAGACCGACAAAATATAAGTCGCATACCCATTTATACTCTGATCTTTCGAGGCGGCAATTTTTAATAACGGTTCGACCGCCACATCTTCCCCCATACGTATTATCCAATATGGCGTAAGATCCCACGGAAAAGCACTCATAATATCCAACATTGCCGGAATAGCTTTTGGATCATCGAAGGACGAAACTAACATTGTAAAATCTTCGTAGTAAAAATCTTTATTTTCCCTCCTTACATCATCATTTAACTTGACAAGCGCATCAAACTCTTTAAGACCCTTTTTCTTTAGTTTCTCAATATCTCTATCTCGAAACCCAACCTCGTCTGCGTATAAATCTATCAGCAGATCTTTTTCTTTTATTGTAAGCGCCGGCTTCTTTTCGAATATCTCGCTAACAATTTTATTACGCTCTTTCCATCCGAGATTTTTAACCTTTTTCAATCTTTCCTCATAACTAATCTTATCAACAGCGCCATTCTGCCCCTGATTTCCATTATTGCCCTCTTCAGCAAAAAGCGCGCGTGTATTCATACAATAAAACACTATCAACCCGCACCCAATAACTAACAAAATTTTATTCATACAATCAACTCTCCAGACTTTTTATTTTTAATCACCAACCCGCCTTACAAGTGCCTCTCCAGTTAGTAGGGTGGGCACAGCCCACCATTATCATCATTCCATACCAATCTTATCCTGCAACCCGGATACATCTTCTTCCCCACACCAATTACGGTGTGCCCCCCTACACGTCCTTGCCACCTTACGAACTACATCCTACGGTTTATTCGAGTCTTTTACTTTATCCAGCACTTTCTTGGCTGCTCCTCGCACGGGATAAGTTAGTAGGGTGGGCACAGCCCACCATTCTCATCATTCCATACCAATCTTATCCTGCAACCCGGATACATCTTCTTCTCCACACCAATTACGCGGATAAACGCCTTTATCAACGTATCTCAAAAATGTCGAATACACCCACTCGCCGGGCGTTCTCGCCAATCCATGCTTCACGGGGTTATAATGTATATAATCGCAATGCCGCGCAAAATCCCTTTCATCCCGGACACAATGTTCCCAAAATCTCCTCTGCCATACGGTTCCTTCCCTGTGCTTCGTTCGCGAAACGCTTTTCTCCGGTCCGTCGGGCAAAGGCGTATCTTTAATCATCTTCGTAAAACCTGCTTTTATAAGACCCCATCTTTTCGAATAATCGACGTCTCCTTCCGGAAGCGTCCAGATACAATGAATATGGTCTGGCAGCAATACCCATGCCTCGATATTGAAAGGCATTGCCGCGCGAACCTTATTAATCACAGCCCTCAAAACCGCCCTGCTTTTTTCGTGACAAAGAATAGGCCTCCGCTTATACGTAACGACCGTAAAAAAATACGTGCTGCCGCTTCTTGCTCTACGGTAATTTGACATTCTCTATATGCTAAGGCGCTTTCTTTCGGTGGGCGCTGCCCACCCTACCCCAAATGGCGGGCAGTGCCCGCCCTACGCGATATATGGCTGTTTAATCCGTAAAGTGGCAAGGCCACCATACGGATTGCGGCGGACTTCGGTTACTGAAGTCCGCCGCAAAGAAACCGTCGCAAAACGCGCGCTATTTGGTTGTTGTTGGTTTGGCCGCCGGTTTAGCTGCCGGCTTGGTCGCAGGCTTTGCCGCCGCGGGTTTGGCTGCTGCCGGTTTTGCCGCAGCATCTTCAGGAGAAAGTTTCTTTAGATAATCGACCAGGGCCTTTGTCTCGTCGTCCTTCAACTTGCCCTTCTGTGCGGGCATGGCCATGGGCATCTTCGGGTACTTCTTGTCCTTCCCAGTGCGGCCCTCGAGTATAACCTTCGTTATGTCCTCGGGCTTACTTGTCTTTACAAATTCGTTTTTGACAAGGGCAGGGGCCATCGTAGTTCCTACACCAGCCTTACCGTGGCACGAAGCGCACATTGCCTGGAACTTCGCCTCGCCCTGGTCCGCTGCAACCGACTCCGACGCAAAAACCGCTATCACTGCCAAAGCACACAACACTCCAAGAATTCTCATATTACCTCCGGCTATTTAAGGGTTGACACGGACTGCCCAGACACTATCATGTCTGATTGTATCATATCGCCACTATGCGTCAACATACGATAACTCGCAGGGGTGTCGCCGCCCGCAATATAACTCTTCAACGGACATCGCCAAACCTGCATGCCTCCACCACTATCGCAATCTCTGCAATATCGCAGCCATCACTTCAGCAGACAAGCCATTGATGCCATGTTGTCCACAAATCCATTTAAAATTTTCATTAGTATCTACTGCATATTTTAATGTGCTCTCATATATTTCCTTGCATCTGCCGCTCACAGAATCGAACTCTTGCTCCAACGCTTTCAACCCGTCAATGTCAAGTCTGGATAAACACCACCATATCGGATAAACAAACGTACTCATAAGCCAACCCGCACCGAAATTTTCGTTCCACTCACTTTTGATATAATAAATAACAAATATTCTTTTAATATAAAAAGGAGCTCTGTCCGGCGCACATGAAATCAACGCGCTAAGCGCAGCAATCCAATGAGAAGCAGCATCTATATCTTCGACAGCAGAGTCCAGATAATCAACTGCATACTCGAGACTTTCCTTAACCTCCAAAGCACTAAACGCTGCAAATAATGAACCCAAAGCGTGTTCATGTTTTCTAATCTTTTCGCCAGCAGCCAGCGAAAGCAACTTCTGTTTTGCAGTATATATTTTAAGATCAAAACCACAAAGTGATATGGCACAATCCAACAACCAAGGGTCGTCAGAGTCAAGCAACTCTATAATAGCATCATCAATTTTAGCGGCTTCATCTTTGCTGGTGCACTTTTTAAAGTCAACAACGCTATCAAGAGGATATCGATCTTTTTTATTTTTCAATATCTCTATTATCTTTTGCTTATAATCCAAAAAAAACCTCCTTTGAACAAAGCTTACTGCTAAAAACATTAGCATTCCGTATTGTTTTACAATTTGCGTGGCAGGCATTGCCCGTCAACATGCCGCCGACATCACAAGCCTTGCATGGACCGGGGTACCATATCACCTCTCAATCATCTTCAAATCATTCACATCATAAAAGCGATAACTGTATTCGTTTCTACTGTCTCTATCGACATATACTATATCTACGGATTTTTCCTTGTCATTCCACGAAAATGCCAATCTACCCATTTTTGATGAGGCTATTACAGGGTCTTTAAACATAATCGATTTTCCCGTTGCTATATTATGCC
This sequence comes from Deltaproteobacteria bacterium, assembly GCA_029858205.1. NCBI lineage: Bacteria > Pseudomonadati > Myxococcota > Myxococcia > Deltaproteobacteria bacterium. The sequence continues at coordinate 5,610 of JAOUFM010000012.1, forward strand.
GTACAAGATAATCGGACACCGTAAAATCAGGCCTTGTCGTTCTCTGACAAAGCAGGAACAAGCCCCCGGCTCCTTTGCCCCATACAAAACCATTTATTATCAAATGTTCGGCAACATCCTTGTACTTGTACGTGTCGAAACTTATTTTCCCTTTGTAATCACCTCCAACTTTTCTCGCTTCTTTAAAATTAAATAAATATAAAACTTCCGGCCCTTCCGTCGGTATTCGCCACTCCGTATATACAAAACCGGAATTATCCGGGCTTATCAAATAGTGCCCTAATCTTATTTGAATCAACTTGACAGAATCCTTACCGACAAACCCTATAAGCAACCCTCTGGCTGCGCCAAAATACGCTTCCACCAAAAAAATATCGTCTTCCACAAAAAATATTTTTTGTATATTCGTAACATATCCTGCTTTAGTTTTTGCGCCAAATTCTTTTCCCGTATTCTTATTCTTCACGCCAACCGTTATATCGCCATGCTCGTCTATCGTGGCCCCGCCCCGGCTGATATTGACTTCAATTGCATATTTTTTATTTTCGATAAAACCACGGTTGTCCTGCGCTTCTTCTGTCTCTCCGTGCGCATGGCTCTGAAAGAAAAATACCGCAAAAAACAAGATGATAACCACAGCCAGCAAATTCGTCCTTTGCATATTATTCCTCCGCCATAAAGGTCCGCGAATGCCCGGCCATATCGACAAGCTCTTTATTGCTAATCGCCTTCTTCTTCGCCGTCCGACTCTTCATCGCCGCCGTCGCCTTCTTCGCCGGAGTCTTCCTCGGAAGAATTATCTTCTTCCACGACAACGCTGCCGCCAAGCGGGATGGCGCCGCCAAATGCCTTGACATGCCAGGCAATGGCCCATACCTCCTCGCTGCCGAGCCTCTCGAACCCTGGCATAGCGCCGTCGATATTGCCATACTTTTTGTAAACCACGCCGCGCCCGTAAAGTATCACGTATGCTACTTCGTCAACACCGTTTTTCAGCATGAAGTCCGTGCCCTTAAGAGGCGGACCCTTGGCCCCGCCCTCGCCTGTCACACCGTGACACGAGGCGCATTCCTTCGCATACAACGCCGCCGTAGACTCCGGGGTAACGGGCTTTTTCTTGGAGATACGTTTCATATAATCGAAGAGCTCCTTATCGACCCGCTCATCTACCATGTCCACGGGCGCGTTCCCCTGGATGTTTTTCGCATCCACGTTAGCGCCGCGAGCCATGAGCACGTAGGCTGCCTCGTGCTTTTCCTTATCCGGATGCCGTACGGCCATATGCAGCGGCGTCATGAGGCTGTTATTTTGCGCATCCACCTTGGCGCCCGCATCCAGGAGAACGCGGACTATGGCGGCATTGCCGGCACTCGCGGCAAGGTGCAGGGCCGTATTGCCGATACCGTCCTTCTCGTCTATATTAACGCCCGAACCGATAAGCCGCCTTGCCTCGGCCAGGTTTCCGTTAAGCGCAGCGCCTCGAAGCGCAGCACCGTTTGTCGAGGATGCAGAAACATCGCCAGCAATGCGCGCTTCGTTATCGATACGCTGCACGGCCGCCCCGGCAGCCTCACCTGGCGCGCCTCCAAGCTGCTTACTCTCCAAACCCGAAAGAAACAGCGCGCAAACAACCGCAACACAAAGCACAAAAACCATTTTCATAGTCATCGCCTCCGTAACCGGATTAAGACCTTCGCGCCACCACTAAAACCTCTTCAGATCGCCCTTCTTGAATGTCCATTCGGGAGTATAAAGAGTTTCCCCGAAAGCTGTATCATACCACGGACTTAGGCGCGCGTCCTCATTGTTTTTCAGCACGTGTATCTCCTGCGCGGGCATGTAGCTTTGCGCGAGCATGAATAGCTTTTTGCCGTTTTTTTTGTTAACCGCAATTGCCACGACTATCACCGCGTGCCCGGGAAAACCGCCCTGTATGAACACGTCCCCTGCGCGAATATCATTTATATCGGTGACAGGCTTAAGCTCCTTTGAAAGGGAAAAACTTCCGGCGTATGTATAGATGCTGTCAAGGTACGCCCTGTAGTTACCTTCGTCAGAGGCAGGAGAAGCGGACTTAGTAAAGGTCACCTTATTGCCGCTTACAACCGGCCTTATGCCTTTGGCCCAGTCCGAGTACTTTACAAGATGCCCTGATGTGTAACGAAAAGCTATGTCGTTTTTCCTGCCCGAAGAATAGAGGTAATCGGCGCGTAGCCGCATCACCGCATCGGCGCACTGCTCAAGGTCGTTTTTGCCGATCTTCAGATCAACGACAGCATAGTGCGCGTCCTGATTTCTTTTCTTTTTTCCGTTATGGAGATATACGGGCGTTCCGTTTTTCTTAAGAGGCAGGCTCGATAAAAACTCGCCAAAACTTCCCTTGTCATGGGCTACAAGCTCGAACCCGTCTGGCACGGGTATCTCGGAGACCTTGGAAGGCCCTGCGGCAAAGACAACGGAGACGCAACACAGGAAAACAAAGGAGGCCACCATCCAAACAACATGTCGAATAAATCTTCCCATGTATACCTCACCAGAAGCGCCAGACATTACAGCGCTTACCTTGCGCCTTTAAGCTTCCTTAACATGGCCTTTGCGAGCCCGTACTCGTGCAACCCGGTAGCCCCGCTGTCAACGCTCTTTTGGAAAAACTCGGCAGCCCCTTCTTTATCGCCTTTCCACAGGCGCTCTTCCCCTGCATAATAATAGGCCTCGCAAAGACGTCCTTTCGTGTCTTCGCTATCCTTGCCTCGGCGCGCCGAGCCGTTTATAAAGTTCTCTACGGAAACCTTGTGCTCGTCGCCACCAACCGGATTTTGTGCGGTATGCGCCATTTTCTTTCCATAAAACCGTTAGTAGAGCCTTTTCTTTCTCAACTAACTCGGCGTTCTTTCAATACTACGCATCTGAAAATTGTGCGCGTCCCAGACATGTTTGAATATTTCTGAATTATACTTTTTCCCAAAATCCCAAATCAGCTTCATCGCATTCTCTACGGATTCCATAACCTTCTCCACATTTTTCTCATTGCTATACTCTTCCCACTCACTCAAAAGAAATGATATCTCTTGTTCAACCTGACTTTCGTGCACCTCTTTCTCTTCATTAAGTAATTCCGTCTTACCGTGCGCCATAGCATTCCGTACTTTAAAAAGCTTGTCTATCACCTGGAAAGGAGGTTTACCATGGTCTACACCAAATTTAAGTTTATCGTCTATCAAACCCAGTTTTTCTCTGTAACCGAGTTTCCGCTCATAACTATCCCAATTCTTAAAAGTAAGAGCGCCTACGTGATTTAAGTATGCTTCAAATGTAAAAGCCGCAAATATAACACACCCTTTAAACTGATGTGCACTACCACGTGGTTCAGCCTTCGCCGTTTCATAAAAGAATTGGGCGCTGCTCCACAACTCTATATAAGTCTTCAACTCTCTCTTTTTTTATTATAACCTTTTTCTCACCCATTCTTACCCCCACAAATCTTTATAGCTTCATTCAAGCAAACAATACCGGCAAAATCACATTCGAGCCGTAAAATTTTGCGCGCGACAAAACAACTTACCTTCAAGTCGGTAAGTTGACCGCAAGTCTAAGCGCACCAAATTCCCTCACCCAACAAACCCGCAAGTTTTGCGTCAGGCGAGGCGCGCGAAATTTTTGACCGCAGGCGTATATGGAATATACGTCGAGGAGCAAAAATCTTCGCGCAACGAAGCATGGCGCAAAAATCGCAGGTTTACTCTACCGCACCAGCACCTTTATCTCCGTCATCTCCTCGATTGCGTAGCGTACTCCTTCTCTGCCAAAGCCGCTGTCCTTTAAGCCACCGTAAGGAAGGTTATCAGCGCGAAAGGTCGGGACATCATTTACTACAACTCCGCCGACATCGAGGGTTTCGAAGGCATAAGAGATTTTACTTTCGTCAGTGGTAAACACCCCTGCCTGAAGCCCGTAATGCGAGTTATTGACCTCATCTACAGCCGCCTTAAAGTCCGTGAACTCGGCAAGTGTTACTACCGGCGCAAATAGTTCGTCAGTGCACACCTTCATCCTGGGCTTTACGTTCGTGACAATCGTTGGCTTCAAAATCGAGCCTTCTGCAATTCCGCCGCAAAGGAGAGTAGCACCTTCCTTAACTGCCTCTTCCACGAGCTTTAGCGTACGCTCAATTGCTGCCCGCTCTATCATGGGCCCGATTTGCGTGGATTCATCAAGCGGGTCCCCGGCCTTTAGCGCATTAACGCCTTTGACGAGCTTGTCTCTAAACTCTGCAAAAATATTCTTATGCACGAATATACGCTGAACGGATATGCAGACCTGGCCTGCGAATGCAAACCCTCCAAGCACAGAGCGCTTTACAGCGAAGTCGATGTCAGCGCCGTCATCTACAATAACTCCGGCATTGCCGCCAAGCTCCAATGTAACCTTCTTTTTGTTGGCGCGTTTTTTTAGCTCCCATCCAACTGCAGCGCTTCCGGTGAATGTAAACTTTTTAACGCGTTCATCCTCTGCAAGGCGGCCTGCGATGTCGTTAGAGCAGCATGCGACCGTGAGCGCGCCCTTTGGCCACCCTGCTTCGAGCATCACGTCCGCAAGCATTAGCGCTGTGATGGGAGTCTTTGGCGAAGGCTTTATAAGGAGCGGGTTGCCTGCTGCCATTGCGGGCGCGACCTTGTGGCTAACAAGGTTCAAGGGAAAATTAAAAGGCGTGATTGCGTAGACGATACCCACGGGAAATCTCTTTATAAGCCCTGTCTTTTTCGGAGCGCCTTCGAGAAGACGCGGCGCGATATGCTCGGGATTGCCGAGCCTAACCGCCTCCTCTATGGCGATTTCAAAGGTAAGTATTGCGCGCTTTACCTCGGTCCTGGCGTCGGTAATGGGCTTGCCTGCTTCCAAGGCTATCATCTTGGCAAAATCCTCGGCCCTGTCCTTTAGCCCAAGCACGACGTTACCGAGTATGGCGGCCTTCTCGGCAGCGCCGCTTTGCTTCAAGGTCTCGAACGCCTCGACACCCTTATTTAGTGCGTAGTTAAAATCCTCCATGGAGGCGTTGTAGGTTGTTGCCACGACCTTGCCGTCGTACGGGCTTTTGACCTCGAATTTGTCGGCGGTGGTCTTCTTCTCGCCGGCGATGATGATTGGGTAATCCTGTGCCATTGCTTCCTCCCGTAGCAAGATATTATTTACGCTACCGTCTTCTATTTACCATATTATCCGTCCATTCAAACAAAGGTTCAACCAAAAAAATACCGGCCACCTGCGCGGCAAAAGACGCTGGATTCCTGCCCAGAAGAAAGCGGGAATGACGAAAATTTTGTCATGCTGAATTTATTTCAGCATCTCTGTTTTTACGGAAACGAGATCCCGAAACAAGTTCGGGATGACAGTAGCGGTGAGATTGCTTCGGTCTGCGCATCATCCCACGCTGCGGCCTCGCAATGACTGGTAAAAAGACACTGGATTCCCGCCCAGAAGAGAGCGGGAATAACGATCTTTTATATGCGGGTGCAGGCGTCACGCCTGCCTCAAAAAACTCCCCTCCTTAGCAAGGAGGGGTCTGGGGGAGGTTTACAAAAGCCACACTTCCTTATTTCTTGCCCGGCATCGTCTACCCCACCCCGCCTCCCCTTGTAAAGGAGAGGAAATAAGGTAAGACGCTGGATTCCCGCCCAGAAGAGAGCGGGAATGACCCCTCATGAGATTGCTTCGTCGGCCTTCGGCCTCCTCGCAATGACACCCCCACTAACCCATCATAAACCGCCAAGCCTGCCCCGAACTTGATTCGGGGTTTTGCGCCAGACGAGGCAGAGGCCGACCCATATTCAAAGCGGCCAGTTGGCCGCAAGGCGAGGCGCGCGAAATTTTTGACCGCAGGCGTATTTGCTCTGATACGTCGAGGATCAAAAATTTTCGCGCAACGAAGCATGGCGGCCAAATCGCCGCTTTGCCACCAGCCCCTTGCCGCCGAAGGCAATTTGATGTTATATTACTACCCACACAAACCACGAAAGCAGAGGACCACGCCCATCCCCCAAATCTTTGGAAATACCTCCGGCCTAAAAGCCAGCGAGCTAAAGAACTTAGAACGCATCTACCGCCGTAAAGTGCCCAGAGAGGCCCTCGTCACGCCAGAGCTTGCCCGCTACATGACCGAGCTTTCAAGGGAGATGAAGCGCCAAATCGGCGTCATCATAAACCGTAAGGGCGCAATCGTCGCTGCCATACTCGGAGACGAAAAGGAAATATTTATTCCCGCGCTCGAGGACTACCGGCTCGGAAGGAGCGCGCTTAGGGGCATCAGGTGCGTGCATACGCACATAAAGGGCGAAGCCCTTACGCAAGACGACTTAACTGACCTTGCTCTTCTAAGGCTCGACGCAATGGCCGCAATCGAGGCCAGAGAAGACGGCCTTCCGGGAACCATATACACAGCGCACCTTGTTCCCTACAGCCCCGAGGCTAAGGCATACGAAGTGGCCGCGCCTGTCCCGTTCCAGCGTTTCCCCTCAGAGACGCCCGAGTACAAGGACTTTAACGCATTCGTTACCTCGCTTGAGGGCGAGATGGGCAGAGCGCTTGTGCGAAATGTTGCCGACAAAAGAGAACGCGCCGTGCTTGTAAGCGTTTCCATGAAACCGGTTTACGAGCAGGAGGAGTCGCTTAAAGAACTCAAGAGCCTTGCCGAAACTAACGACGTCCTTGTGCTTGATTCCGTGTGCCAGAGGATCAAACAAATAGACCCGAGGTACATGATGGGCTCCGGGAAGATCAAGGAGCTTATCATTACGTCTTTGCAGCGCGAGGCAACACTTCTCATCTTCGACCAGGAGCTCTCGCCGGCGCAAATAAGGGAAATCGGCGACATAACGGAGCTTAAGGTAATCGACAGAACGCAGCTAATCCTCGACATATTCGCAAGGAGAGCGCACTCAAGGGACGGCAAGGTGCAGGTCGAGCTTGCGCAGTTAAGGTACAGGCTTCCAAAGCTCACCGGCAAGGGCGTTATGATGTCGAGGCTCATGGGCGGAATCGGCGGAAGAGGCCCAGGAGAGACAAAGCTCGAGGTTGACAGAAGAAGAGTGCAGGACAGGATAACGCATCTTGAGAAAGAGCTTAAAACACTAAGCCTCGGCCGCCTTCAGAGACGGCAGAGAAGAGGCGAGAGCGGCGTGCCCATTATCTCAATTGTCGGGTACACGAACGCCGGAAAGTCAACGCTCTTAAACGCGCTTACGCGTAGCACCACCCTTACCGAAAATAAACTCTTCGCAACCCTCGACACCGCAAGCCGGAGGCTAAGATTTCCAAAGGAACGCGACGCTGTCATCACCGACACAGTCGGGTTCATAAAGGACATGCCAGAAGAATTAAAGAAAGCCTTCAAGAGCACACTCGAGGAGATGAAGGACGCGAACCTTCTTCTTCACGTGGTGGATTCCGGCGACGAGGATTTTTCAGCGAAGATGGAGACGGTCGAAAAAATCCTTGCCGAGATGGAGCTTGGCGCAATACCAAAGCTCGTTGTGTTCAATAAAGCCGACCTTGTTGACGCCGACTATGCTCTAAACCTTGCAAAGAGGTTCGACGGCGTTGCGATAAGCGCGGCAAACCCTGCCACATTCGCCCCTTTACTCGAACGCGTAAAAGAGAAGCTCTGGCCCGAAGGGTAATAAAAAATCTGGACACCACGCGGCATCATATTTATACATCCATTTAGAATCGCACTAAACAAATACCTCTTGCATTTAAAAACATTCCAGACTAGCAGCCAAAATCAATCTAACATTGCGCGGCATTAATATACATTGACATAAAAACCGCGGAGTGCTATAAAGAAATCAGGAATTAGGAGTTACCTGTCTCGATTCTAAGCCTTGGGGCAAGATGCTACATAAGGGGAGACAGTAGTGAGCACAGCGCGTAAAATACTTATCGCAGACCGGGACAAAGCTCACATCGAGAGCCTGACCCGATACCTTAGAGAAGAAGGGTTTATAATAGACAGCGCAAATACCGCTGCCGAGATGCTTACGCTACTCGGCACAAACGACTACACGCTTGTGCTCTCCGATATCGACCTTCCCGACTCTACCGGCATGGCGCTACTTAGCAAGATATCGAAGCTTCAAAACACAACAAAGAACCTGATATTCATGGGCAATAACCGCAAAACAGACCTGATGGAGTTCTACAGGGCCACTGGCAGACCGGCATTCGCCAAACCCGTGCAGAGTACTGTTCTAAAAAGACTCATTAAGTAGAGCATATCGTAGAACGCACCCGCCAGCGCAAACAGCACGGCAATCGACACATAGCTCGTCTTTAAAAAGCACACTTTTCGCTTAACCAATAGCAGAATCATACCATTCCAATTTCCAATTGCCATGCCAATTGGAATAAGTATAATTCAAACATTGCAACAAATAAAATCAGTATTGACACATCAGTGACACGTTGCTATAATGCAAACAAGACAGCGTTGTCCTAAAAAAATGCACCATCAAAATTCATTCATGCCTGAATGGGATAGGGGTTTTTAATGACACCAATAAAAAAAGTCCTTATAGCGGACAACGACAGCGCGCACACCAAAGAACTCACACTATTTTTTTTAAGAGAGGGCTACGCCGTCGAAACAGCCCGCACGACAAAGGAAATTATCGAGATGATATGCAACACCGAATACCATCTGATACTATGCGACACGACTCTGCCGGACACGTCCGTCACGGCCCTCTCGAGCAAGGTGTCCATGCTTAAAAGCAATTGCAAACACCTCGTATTCATGGGAAACAACAGCGGCGAGGAATTAATGGAGCTCTACAAGGCAACCGGAAACCCGGCGTTTCTCAAGCCGGTACAGAACATAATACTAAAAAAGATACTGGCCGCAAAACAATAAAAACCGCATACAGCTGTCTATAGCAAAGATTTTTCTATGGACAGCATCATATAATAACGCTCCCTGATGTCATCGGGAAGCGTTTCCAGAAGTTCGAGAAAATCCTTCTTTTCCGGGTTTTTCTTTATTACCGGAAGCTGCGGCCCTGATAGAGACGGCTCGTCATCGCCTCCGAAAAACTTCCCCAGTCCAACGCCCAGTGCCTCGCTTACGAGTTCAAGGGACTTCTGGGTGAATCTCCTCTTTCCGTTTTCCAGTTGATTTATATACCCCTGGGAAAGGCCGCTTCTTAGAGCAAGCTCCTCCTGCGTAAACCCGGCAACAATACGAAGCCTTCTGATATTATCGCCGACCATATTCTTCTTACAACCCATTGACAGCTCCTACTACAGTAACGCGCCGGATGCTTTTATTTTATAACACCGGCATACATTATGCAATTGCACAGCGCAATTTTAAATAAAGACGTGCTGATATAGCTATCAGCCGGACATGGACAAAAGCCTCTGAACACCATACAACATACATGTTATCGAAAAATTAGAAACGGGATTAGGATTATGTGGTGCAATAAAAATCACGCTCCATGAAAATTCGAAACTCGCGTGTCCTGAATCTGAAAATCCGCGTTTGACAGCCTACCGTGATTTTTTGAGCGCGGACAGTTTGACGCCAACAAGCCTTAGCCTGGCAGAAAGCTCCACCTTCGTAAGCGCATCGAAGGCAGCGCGAAGAAGCTCATCAAAAGAATCGGTCTCCGCCTCCAGGGAAACGGCCCTTGTGATTGTCTTAAAGTCCGAGAACCTGGCCTTTACCGTGACGGTCTTTGCAAGGTAGCCATCATTCCTTAAGGTTGCCGCAAGGTCTTTTGTGAGTTCGGCAACGGTTTCCTTGATAAAATACTTATCGCGCGTGTCGGACTCAAAGGTTACCTCCCTTGAAAACGAGCTTGGCTCATGGAACGGCACCACGGGGCTCGAATCGATGCCGCGGCAGTGGTCGTAGAGCATGGTGCCAAAGGATTTGCCAAACGTTGCCTCAAGGTACTTGGAGGTAAGCTTTCTAAGGTCGCCTGCGGTATTGATGCCAAGCTTTTTAAGCCGCTCCTCGGTCTTTGCGCCTATGCCAAAGATTTTACGTACAGCAAGCGCGCTAAATACCCCCTCTACTTCCTTTGTGCGTATAACGGTAAAGCCGTCGGGCTTGTTCATGTCGCTTGCCATCTTGGCTACAAGCTTATTCGGGCCGATACCAACGGATATGGTAAGGCCAAGCTCTTTTTTTACCGTGTCCTTTATCTCGCGCGCTGCTGCTATGGATGCCTCGAACGGGTCTGCGCCGGGAACGAGCCTTAGTTCCAGAAAGGCCTCGTCTAGGCCAAAGCTCTCGACAAGCTCGCCGTGACCACGAAGTATTTCCATAAACCGCTCGGATTCCTTTTCATACGCCTCGAAGTCGACGGGCAAAAACGTTGCCGCCGGGCAAAGCTGCTTTGCCTTCTTTAGCGGCATACCGGAGGATACGCCAAACTTCCTGGCTTCATAAGAAGCTGCCGATACAACCCCTCTTTTCGAAGAATCCCCGCTGCCGCCGACAATAACGGGCCTGCCCTTAAGCTCAGGGCGTTTTTTAAGTTCCACGGAAGCAAAGAACGCGTCCATGTCCATGTGTATTACAGCTCTCTTTTCCACCCATCGATTGTAACGGCTATTGGCAGCAGCGGTCAAGACAATTGACAATAAGATAGGGCTTACCCTACAATCTAAGGCATGAAGAACGGAGAGCTTACCGTAGGGAGCAAGGTTACCGTGGGCATGGAGATAGAGGCCCGCGGCGCGCTTTTTAGCGAGCTTGCCAAGTGGCTTCCAAGAGGCGGCGAGGCCGTTACCGTATCGGATAACGACGGTCGCCTCTTTCGGGTAAGGATAACATCGCTTAAGGAAGACGCTGCCGTGCTTACCGTGTTCGAGGACACGGGGTTTGTGCGCCGCCCTGGCAACATCACCCTTCTCCAGGCGCTTCCCGAGAAAGAACGCATGGAACTTATCATACAGAAGACAACGGAGCTTGGCGTGGACACTATCGTGCCGCTAAAATCAACGCGCTCCATAACGCTTGACGAACGGAATTCCAAACAGAAGAAATCGCACAAATGGGAAGCTATCGCGCTAAAGGCAGCAAAGCAATCGAGAAGGGCCTCGATACCTGTGATTGCGCCGTATGTCTCATTCGAGGACGCACTAAAGGCCGCGCCTTCCGTGGCACTAAAGCTCATGCTAAAGGAAGGCCACGGGTTCAAGCACATAAAGGAAGCGCTTTCTACGGATAAAAGACAAGACATCTGCGTGCTCGTTGGACCGGAAGGCGGTTTTACAGACGAAGAGCAAAAAAAAGCCGAGGCCTCGGGGTTTACGCCCGTAACGCTTGGCTCAAATGTTCTAAGGACGGAAACAGCTGCGATTGCGGCAGTTACGGCGGCAAGTTTCAAAATAAAGTAGCCAACTCAATTTTTCATATACTTCTTCAAAAGCTCGACCACTTCCACGTGATTTCTTCTACGCGCCTCCTCCAATACGGTGTGCCCCTCCCGCATCTTTATATTTACGTCAGCCCCCTTGGAAAGCAACAGAGCAACCATCTTGACATGTCCTCCGACAACTGCCGCATGCAATGGCGTAAACTTTTCTTTATCAAGCAAATTTACATCAGCCCCCTTTGAAAGCAACAATTCGGCCAGTTCATTATTGCCGCCAAAAGCCGCCAAGTGCAGCGGCGTAGCGCCGTCATTATCTACCGCATCCACTTGGACTCCTTTGGAAAACAGCATTTTGGCCACTTCCACGACATTGCCGCCCGGAAAAAACTGCAGAAACATTTCGGCATTATCGGCCTTATAAGCCGCGGAATGCAGTGGGGTATAGCCTCTATTGTCACGCGCATTCATATCTGCGCCTTTGGAAAGCAGTAAGGAAACCAGATCCTTGTCGCCACGAAAAGCTGCTCCATGCAACGCGGTAGCGCCGTCTTCGTCCCTCTCGTTAATATCCGTGCCCGAATTCAAAAGTTTACTCACCCTGGCCTTATCGCCATTCCTTGCAGCCTCCTGAATTTCACCGGCACAGGCTAATTGCACTAAACAAATAAACATCACTCCTGACATCAATGCTAACCAAAGCCCTTTCATGACATCCTCCCAAGTTTGCAGTTGTCTCCCTTTAACCGCAACTCAACACATCGACAAACGCCTCGGTTATCAGTATCTACAACGAGCGATCGAGCAGTTACAGTCACAACATTATTCGAACATTAAACGCCCCCTGCTACTTGCTCTTTTGAAGGAGCGCTGCGGCTTCTTTATGGCCTCCGCTTAAAGCCAGGTCCAGAGGCCTTTTTCCTGCCTTATTCTTCAACTTGGCATTTGCTCCGTACTTTAGAAGAACCTTTACAACTGCCGCATTCCCGGATGCGGCAGCCAGATGAAGCGGCGTATTTAAGCTTGCGTCCTTTGCGTCCATATCAGGCTCGTATTCAAGAAGCAGGGCGACTACAGCCTCCTTGCCCGATACTACCGCCAGATGTAGCGGGGTCTGCCCGTTTACGTCCTTTATATCCATCGAAACGTCGCCCTGCATGAGCGCTTTTATTATATCCTGATTGCCCTTTTTCGATGCCACGTGCAGCGGCGTCAGGCCTTTGTTATCAACTGCGTTCACATCCGCGCCCCTATGTATCAGCGTTTGCACCGTATCTTTGTATTTATTCCACAGCGCGGCGTTATGCAGCGTGGTAGAGCCGTTATTATTTTTCGAATCGACGTCAGCGCCATTGGCTATCAGCAAATCAATTACGGAAAAAAACGTGCTCTTATGTAGCGGTGTTTCCCCGGTATTATCCCTGGCATCTACGGCCGCGCCCTTTTTCAAAAGAAACTCGGCCATCTCCGCCCTTGTCCCGGCTGCGACAAGGTGCAGCGGCGCCCATCCGAGCCTGTCCTTTGCGTTGACGTTTGCGCCACCAGAGAGAAGCAACGCAGCGATGTCGGTAGCGCCGCCCATCGCAGCGCGGTGCAGCGGCGTAAACCCTTCGTTATCCTTTGCACTGACATCTGCACCTCCTGCAAGAATGGCGGAAATAAGGTCCTTGTCCCTTTTCTGCACAGCGCGGTGCAGCGGCGTAAACCCTTCCCGGTCCCTTTTGTTCAAGCTCGAGCTTTTTACGGCAACAAGCGCTATCGTATCTTTTTTCCCGTAATCCAGGGCTACCTGCGCCGGCGTGACTCCATCCTTGTCAGCGGCATCGGCCGAGGCCCCTTTTTCCATAAGAAACTTCGCCATCTCGCTTTTTCCTGCCTTAGCAGCATAGTGAAGCGGCGTTTCTCCCTTGAGATTTCGCGCCTTGATATCCGCTCCCTTGTCCACAAGGAACCTGGCCGACTCAACATACGCCGACCCTGCCACGACATGGAGCGGGGTCTCACCGGCCTTGTTTTTGGCGTTTACATCCAGACCGTTGGACAAAAAGAGAGCGAACTTCTCCGGCATCAAGAACCTGTGCATAAGAGTATTGCCGTTTTTATCTTTTATATGGGCGCCACTGGCAATAAGGGCTGTGAGTACGGCATCTGTATCGGGTGACACGGCATTTGAGGCAGCTTTCCATAACGGTGTTTCGCCAAAATTATTCTTGACGTTCACATCCGCGCCCTTTGAGACGAGGAACTTTACCGCTTCGGGCGACCATGCGTCGAAAAGCGGCGTCATGCCGTCTTTATCTCTGACGTTCATATTCGCTCCTGCGGCCGCGAGAGCCTTCATAACCTCCACCGAATTTTTAGCCCTTGCCGCATAGTGAAGCGGGGTTTTGCCGATATCGTCGACAACGTCGGCCTTTGCATTTGCATCAAGCAGCGCCTGCACCATCGCGGCATTATTCTCGCTTGCTGCCCGAAAAAGCGGAGTGGCCCCGCCGACACTCGCTGCATTGGCATCTGCGCCGCTTTTAAGTAAAAACTTCACCACCTCGACATTCCCCTTCGAAACCGCCCCGTACAAAGGCGTAGCAGCCACGCTGCGCGGCGCCCCCCCATATACCGGAGATTTACCGGGCGGCATGCCATGCGACGGCCCCGGCCCTAACCACGGACCGCTTTCAAAACCGGGATAACGCGGCCCTGGGCCTCTCCTAGACTCGAAATTTGAAGGACTCATCGAAAGGTTGACATTGGCGCCGTTCTCGACAAGCAGTTTTATGATAGCGAGGTTCTCCTTGGATATCGCCAGGTACAGCGGCGTGAACCCGCCGGCATCGAATCCATTGACATTTGCGCCGCCCTTGATAAGCCTGCTGACCTCGGCCTTATCCTCGTTACCGACTGCGCGATGCAACTCAAAGGGGCCGACGGCGCGAACAAGCGCCGGAATAGCGGCTAAAATAAAAACTATGGCAATAACTAATAAACCATTCCTCACGATGCCTTTTCCTTTCGCGCCTTTAATTGTCCGCAGGCCGCAAGTATGTCCGAGCCCCGTGATTCGCGTATCACTGCCGTGTACCCGGCGTCGAGTAAAACCTTCTGGAACTTTAGCACATCGGCCCTTTCGGGCCTCTTGAAGGCGGCGCCGGGGAACGGATTAAAGGCAATCAGGTTTATCTTCGACGGAACGTCCTCCAGGAGCTTACAGAGCCGCCTCGCGTCCTCGATAGAATCGTTTACGCCTTTCAAGAGCACGTACTCGAAGGTAATGCGCCGTCTTGGCTTCAAGGGGTAGCGCCTTAGCGCGGCGAAAAGCTCCTTTAGCGGGTATTTTTTATTGATCGGCATGACCTTATTCCTGACATCGTCGGTTGTGGCGTTTAACGATACGGCAAGGTTTGCCGCTGTATCGTAACCGAGCTTTTCGAGCGCAGGCGCGACACCTGCAGTCGAGACAGTGACCTTTCTTGCGCCGTAGGCCATGCCGGACGGGTCTATCAAGATGTTTAAGAACTTTATGACGTTATCGTAATTAAGAAGCGGCTCGCCCATGCCCATCAAAACGATATTGGTCACGGCCTCGCGCCCTTTTACGCCGCCCTCGCGCACAAGCTGCTCTGCTGCCATCACCTCGCCGACAAGCTCGGCAACGGTCAAGTTCCTGCCTGCCCCGCCCTCTCCGGTCAGGCAAAAGGCGCATTTAAGCGAGCAGCCGCACTGTGTGGATATGCAAAGCGTGAGGCGTTCTTTTTCGGGTATGAGCACGCACTCAACAGGCTCCGAGTCCTCCATTTCGAGAAGCATCTTCACCGTGCCGTCGGCAGATTTAAGCACGGTCTTTATTTTGGGAAACGAGAGATAAAAAGACCTTTCCTTAAGCGCGGCGCGAAAGGACTTGGACACATCCGTCATGTCGTCGATGGCGGCGGCACGCTTGAAAAATGTCCACGCATAGAGCTGCCCGGCCCTGAAAGGCCGCTCATCCATGTCGGCCACAAGGGCCTCCATGTCCTTCAAGGAATAGTTTCTAAGGTCCAGGGATATTTTTTTAGGAGACATATGAAAAGGGCGGCAGGGGCGCGCCGCCGCAATACTACTTATCGAGCCTTGCTATGAGCCAGTACACACCGCCAAGCACCGCGAGCGCGGCAACAAGGGTTATCTGCGTGTCAACGGCCTCGCTGGAGAGCGAGGTAACGAGGATCTTTCGTATGACAGCGACCAGGGCAACACTTATGAACACCTTGACCGCGAACTTTCCGCCGCGCAGATGGTCTATCTCCGTGTCCATAAGCTCTATGACCACCCACAGCATGAGAAGCGAACCGAGTGTTGAGAGGATGCCCCTTTCTATCTCGCCGTGGTAGATGTGCGTAAGGTCGTATATAAAAAGCCCTATGACAAGAAGCCCCATGATAACGAGCCCTATCACAAGTATGAGATTGAGGCCGTAGGAAAAACGCTTGGAGAACTCAACAAGGAAACTCTCTATCTTATAAGAAAGGAAGAGTTCCTTTTTTTCCTCTTCGATATACGAACTCGTAAAGATGTCGAGGTTGATATCGAGTATCTTCTCAACCGAATGGGAGATATAGATAAGCTCTTTGGGGTCGGTTACGGCGCTTCTTAGTATGTCAAAGGCAAACCGCTTCACAAAGTGCATGGAGGCGTTGACGTAGTGCGCGTTAAGGTTTATCTTCACGTGCGCCTCGCCAACACGCTCGAGCATATGGAAGTACTGCGTGCCGTACTCGCCCGAAAACATAGCCATGAACCACTTGCCTATCGCGTCCTGGTGCTTTCTCACTATCTCGTCGTTTTTGAGGAACTTCGGCGTATCCTCGAAGTTCTTTACGTACTCATAGAACTCGCGAACGAACCTCTCCTGCTCCTTCTCCATGACAGGGCGCAGCTCGGAGAGGTTCTTTGCGTCGCTCGAGGTGAAGTTATAGTGTATCTTTATTTTTTCTATGCGCTCCATCGGGCTCCTGGCAAAAGTTATTTCCCAAACAGCTCGAATGCGTTGAAGAAGTACCCTATCTCGAATGCCGCGGTCTCCGGGGCATCGGAGCCGTGGACGATGTTACTCTCTACCGAATCCGCGAAGTCCTTTCTTATGGTGCCGGGGGCCGCGTTTGCCGGGTTTGTCGCGCCCATAAGGTCCCTGACCTTCTTTATCGCGCCTTCACCCTCAAGGGCCATCACGACCGCCGGGCCTGAGCTCATGAACTCTGTAAGACTTCCGAAAAACGGCCTCTCCTTATGCACGGCGTAGAAGCCCTCCGCGACCTTCCTGGTCATGTATACCATCTTTATGCCGACGACCTTCATCCCCGCCTTTTCGAACCTTCCCACAACCTCGCCTACGAGGTTCTTCTTTACGCCGTCGGGTTTTACGATACTAAGTGTTCTTTCCATTTTTAAAATGTGACTCCTCTCGTGTTTTTGTTTTAAGCGCGCCGTAGCGCGCTACTTTCACTCCGAAACCCGCAGACCTGCGGGCAATTTAGATGCCTCAGGTGCCGCCAAAACCAACGGTAACAACAGCGCCCTTTGGCGTGTCCTCGACGATTACGGGCACGTTTCTGTCGCCGCCGCTAAAGGCAAGCATCTTTTTTAAAAAATTCTCGTTACCCTTGACGTTCAAGTACTCGACCTGATAGCCGCGTTTTGCGTAGTCCTCTCTTGCGGCTGTCGTGTACGGGCAAGTATCCTTGCCGAATATAAGCACTTTTTTAGCGTCCTTGTCGACCATAAGATCACTCCTTTTCTAAAATTGCCGCACCTCGCGGCACTGTAAAAATATACCACCTAAACAATGCCTTGACAAGCAAATTGAGGACCTACCACTTCTTGAATATCACGAACACTGCCCCTGCTATCATTGCAAACCCGGCAAGGTGGTTCCACTTTAGCTCCTCCTTGAGATAGAGCACCGAGAACACGCAAAACACTATAAGCGTTATGACCTCCTGAATGGTCTTAAGCTCGGCTGCGCTAAACTGCCCGTACCCAATCCTGTTTGCCGGCACCTGGAAGCAGTACTCGACACTTGCGATGAGCCAGCTAAAAAGTATTGCCATCCAAAGCGGCGAGCTCTTGTACTTAAGATGCCCGTACCAGGCAATCGTCATAAAGATGTTCGAAACGGTCAAAAGAACTATCGTCTTCATACGTATATCCCAGCCTTTCTGTCCGGTCTACAAAACCCCGGTCAAGGAGAATTCTAACATAAGACTTTGCGCAAAACAAACCAACGAAAACTATGGGTTAGCGGCGCGTAAAACGCCGCTGAAAGCCCCCTGCAACTTGATTTTATAATTGACACGGCATACCTCAAAACGATATACTCCATAGCATGCACACATCTTTTTTAAGGAAATTGGCAATTACGACGGCTGTGTCCGCAATACTGCTGCTTGGCGCTGACACGCTCCGTGCCGAGGATGCTTCTTCCGGCGCCCCGGCTGTAGAGGCCGCCGATGTTCCGCTCGAAAACGCATCCGCCGCCGCAAGCCAGTCGGCTGGCAGCAACAAAAAATGGGCTCCGATACAACTGCTGATACAAAGGCCGTCGGCAGACGGCACAAGGGCCTTCGGCGTATTCCTTACAAAGAACGTCATAGGGCTAAGGCTCGGCCTCAACTATTCTCACGAAAAATACTCAGATGAAGGCACAAGCGTTTCAGGCCTCGACATAGGCCTGCCTAACTCGGTAAACCACGGCACCGTAGGCCTCCAGTTGGCGCCGTTTATGAACTATTCCCTTGGCACCTCGGTTGCCATTCAAATCGCCGCGGTGGCCAACGTGGCCAAACAGAACTTTAGCGGCATACAGATATCCCCAATCTATAACCTGACCATGAACGATAAGGACAAGACCTCGCTTACGTCCATATGCGCGCAGGCAGGACTGGCAAACAACTGCACCGCAAGGCAATCGCTGCAGTTTGGAGTTGGCAACTTCACGACGGCAAAAAACACCCTGCAGATAAGCGCATTGGCAAACATAGCATGGACCAAGGATACCGGCACTAACGGCATCCAGTTTGGCGGCCTCATATTCAATTATGCCGATTCTGTACGCGGCGCGCAGATAGGCGGCATACTCAATCTGGCATCCTCATCATTGGACGGCCTTCAGGTAGGCCTTATAAACAAGGTATTTTTCAACAGCGTGGGGACTAAACAAAAAGACGCACCAAACGGAAGACTGACCGGCATGCAGCTTGGCATCATCAACATGGCAGACGAAGTCAGGGGCGTGCAAATAGGCGTCATAAACACCACATACAAGCTAAAAGGCGTGCAGATAGGCCTTATCAACCTACACTACGACGGGCCAATTAAATTCATGCCTATCTTAAACGTGGGATTCTAATACCCGCCTGCAAGAATAATAACGCACTCCGTCTCTGCCTTACCCTTGCACAGATCTCACACTTGACACAATAAACGCGCCTTACTTACGTGCACACTCTTTCAAGATGCTACGGGAACATATGCCCAAGAGCCAACCGCAGGGATACAACATGAGCAGTATTTTCGCGCCTGCCCTGCACACTGTCGCTGCGACAGTATTCATTATTATGGCCATGGCAACCGCAGCCTCGGCAGAGATAAAAAGCTGCACTCCTGAAAACGCTCCCGTAGAGACCCTGCCCCCCGCGCAAAAGACCCCATTACAGCTTGTATTCCAACTTAGGCAAACAATGCCGGCAACAGGCATCCTGCTCTGCCGCGACGTATACGGACTGCGTATCGGCAACAGCCTAAGTGTAACCGCTCCTAAAGTGGTCGGACTGGACATCGGCCTTCCCTTTTCGGTTGGCAAGGAGGTAACTGGCATACATTTATCCCTGATTGGCAACATTTTATTGAACAAATTTAGCGGATTGCAACTTGGCGGCATCTACAACGTCACCAACGAATTCACCGGCATACAAATTGCTCCGATACTAAACATTGCCGGTACCGACGATAACGTTGCTTACGGCGTCCAGCTCGGGCTTATCAACTTCGCCGATTTACGCGGCGTGCAGGCCGGCTTAGTGAATCTTGCCGGAACATCAAGCGTTCAAATCGGCGGCGTATCCGCCGCCAGAGAAGCCCTTGTACAGGCAAGCATATTTTCAAATATTTTATTCGACCTTGAAGAACGCAATGTCTTTGTGCAGCTTGGCGGATTAATCGGCAACTATGCGACGAATGTCGGTTTATTCCAGGGGATAGGAGTGCTAAACATTGCAGACAAACTCTCAGGAGTTCAAGCCGGAGTCGTTAACATCGCCATATCGGACCTGGGCGGCTTACAAGTAGGTTTAATTAATATTGCCGACATAACCATTTTTGCAGACCGTCATGACAAGGACTATGCAAAAGTCAAAGGCGTACAGTTGGGACTTATAAACCACGCAGAATCGATTCGCGGCCTTCAGATAGGATTTGTAAACTCGGCAGTAAGCCTTAAAGGCGTGCAAATAGGAGCGCTAAACATCAACCGCTCCGGCCCGCTAAAGTTTATGCCGCTCGTAAATATCGGCTTCTAAACACTCTCGCCTTAAAAATCGCATAGCCAGCAACAATCTTGAGACCATCGCAACTCTTTGTTTTTCGTAGACTTTTCGATACTCACGTCTATCCGAAAAAAACTCACGAATATTAGAGTCTTGACAAAGCGGTCATCTTATGCTAAATTCAGAACGTACAGAACGCAGAAAATCCTAAGGGGCAGCCGATGGACTCAGGCACTAAAAAATTCGTAGACTCATGGGGCATGATGGGGCCTGTGTGGGGCATAAACGCCTCTGTTGCAAGAGTGCACGCGCTCCTCATAGCCAGCAGCGAGCCCATAAGCCTCGAGGATATTGCCGAGCGTCTTGGCATAAGCAAAGGTAACGCCAGCATGAGCCTCAAGGAGCTTAAGAACTGGGGGGTCGTAACACTTATAAAGGAGCCTGGCGACAGGCAAGACTACTACGTCACCGACCCAGACATCTGGAAGATATTCATCGCTATCGCAAAAGAAAGAAAAAGGCGCGAGTTCGACCCGGTATTAAAGCTTGTCAGGGAGTCGCTGCCGTTAATCGAAAAAGACGGCGCGTTGGTGGCAAAACGGTTCAAGGACATGGATGAGCTACTCACAACCCTCGACACGCTTGGAGAAAAGTTTCTCGAGAGCGAGACGGTTGCAAAGAGCATACTGGCCTTTGTCTCGAGCTTTACGAAGGTGGCAAAAACGCTAAGAGGGAAAAAGTAAAATTTTTTGCCGCAAGCGTTCAGAAAATACTGAACGCAGAAAACACAGCCGCCTCAACTCTCAAAAAAAGCAGGCGGCCAAAACCGAAAGGAGGAACCATGCCATGAAAGAAGAGAAAAGAGTAGACGTGGTAACAGGCGCATTCGGATTCACCGGCAGCTACATCACCGGGCTCCTCCTTGAAAAGGGCATCAGGGTGCGCACGCTAACAAACCACCCAAAAAGGCCCAATCCGTTCGGGAACACTGTCGAGGTATTTCCCTACAGCTTCGACAGCCCCGGAAAGATGGTCGAGGCAATGCGGGGCGCCCACACCGTGTACAACACCTACTGGGTAAGGTACAACCACAAGGACGCCACCTTTGGCCAGGGGGTTGCGAACGCGCAAAACCTCATACGCGCGGCAATAGAGGCCGGGGTAAAGAGGTTCGTGCACCTTAGTATCGTGAACCCGGATAAGAACTCGCCGTCAGGGTATTTTCGCGGCAAGGCGCTGATGGAGAGAACATTGATAGAGTCAGGGCTCTCGTACGCAATACTTAGGCCAACGGTGCTCTTTGGAGATAAGGGCATACTCATAAACAACATCGCGTGGCTCCTTAGAAGGTGCCCCGTATTCGCAATACCCGGAAGCGGCGAATACAGGATACAGCCCGTGCACGCGATGGATGTTGCAAAACTTGCAGTAGCGCTTGGCGAAAAAACGGAAAACATCATAACCGACGCCGTAGGCCCGGAGACGTACTCGTTTACAGGGCTCGTAAACCTGATAAAAAAGGCGGTCGGGAGCCGCACCGTCGTATTCCGTACGCACCCGAAGATCGCGTACTATCTATCAACACTTATAAACCCGCTTGTCGGCGACATAGTGATACACAAAACAGAGGTCGACAAAATCGCGCTGGATTGCCTGTCTTCATTCTCGGCGCCAAGGTGCAAGACGAGGCTTAGTGAATGGCTGCTGGAGAATAGCGATATCGTCGGCAGGAAATACTTCTCGGAAATAAAAATGCACTTCAAATAGACACTGCGAAAGGAGGAAGCCAAAATGGAAGATAACGGACGTTTCGACATAGTAACAGGCTCGTTCGGTTTTACCGGAAGATACATCACAAGGCTCCTCCTCGAGAAAGGCATCAGGGTGCGCACGCTAACGAACCACCCAAATAAGCCAAATCCGTTTGGAAGCCCGGTCGAGGTCTTCCCGTATAACTTCGATGAGCCAGGAAAAATGGTAGAAGCAATGCGGGGCGCCCACACCGTGTACAACACCTACTGGGTGAGGTTCAACTACGGCAGAACAAGCTACGGCCAGGCCGTTGCCAACGTCGAGAACCTGATACGCGCGGCAGTGGAGGCAAAGGTAAAGAAGTTCGTGCACATAAGCATCGCAAACCCAGTGGAGCCAGAGCCCGGCTCCCTCGACTACTATACGGGGAAATGGGTGATGGAGAACGCGCTAAAGGAGTCAGGGCTCGATTACGCGATAATACGGCCGACACTGATATATGGCCCTGAGGACATCCTCATAAACAACATCGCGTACTTTCTACGCCGCTTTCCGTTCTTCGCAGTGCCGGGGGACGGCTCCTACAGGGTGCAGCCCGTGTATATAGAGGACGTTGCAAGGCTTGCGGTGGAGCTCTCGGAAAGTAAAGATAACGTCGTATGCGACGCCGTAGGGCCGGAGATATATTCCTTCAGAGAGCTCGTGCACTCTATCAAGAAGCATACGGGTGGCCGCGCAATCGTATTAAAGGCCCCTCGCATTGCGGCGTATCTTTGCTCCAGAATGCTCGACCCGCTTGTAAAGGACGTCGTGCTCATCTGGGGCGAGGTAACACGCCTTATGGAGGAGCGGCTCGTCTCCAGGCACCCTCCTCTATGTTCCACGCGCTTTAGCGAGTGGATACGGGCAAACGGCGGTAGTGTAGGCGTAAAGTACTCATCGGAACTCGAACGGCATTTTAAATAAATAAAACTGCAAAAGGAGGATACGGATATGGGCTCAACGGAGATGTTTCTGATTGGAACCGGCATAACGATGGCGGCAAGCCTTATCGTGATATGGTACATGAAAAAGCCTCTTACGAGCCTACTCTCAGATCTTTGCGGCACTCACGAGAAGGCGTCTTTCTGGACGACATTTACGAGTATAATGCTGGTACTTACGCCCCTCTTCATAACTCTTTGCCGCACGCCGGACAATAAGCCCGATACAAACGCCTTTATGGAAATCATGGCGCAGTTCAAGTTCGGCGTATTCGCGCTTCTTGTAGCGGTATTTGTGATGGGCATGATTCTCGTAAGCTTCACACCGAAAAGAGAGTAAGCATTTCCTTTGACACACCTGACATGCGGGCGATATAATAAAAGCAGATGATTCAAACGCCGCGGGGGAAAGAAAGGCCCGCGGCGTTTTTTACTGAAAAACCATGCATAGCGACAACGCATCCATAAAAGGCTACGCGCTTGTGATACTGTCATCTCTCGGATTCTCGTTTATCCCGGTGCTGGCGTCCTTTGCCTACACACGCTACAGCGTAGACCCCACTACCCTTGCGCTGATGCGCACGTACGTTGCGTTGCCGTTCTTTGCCATAGCGCTTGCTACGACCGAGGGCTCAAACGTCTTCAAGATAACACTAAAGGAACTGGCATTCTACGCCTTCCTTGGCGCGGTGTGCGGCGGCCTCTCGATGCTTTTTGCCTTTCACTCCGTCGAGTTCGTCGGCGCATCCGTCTCAACGGTACTTATATTCACCTACCCTGCCATGACGGTAGCGCTTGGCACTTTTTTCTTCAAGGAAAAGGGGTCGGCAACGAAGTTCATTGCCGCGTTCATCGTCTTTATCGGATTGCTGCTTGTCCTTAACGTCGGAGGCTCCGGGCACCCCATAAACAGGACAGGCATCCTTCTTGCGCTTACCGCGGCCTTTCTTTTCGCTCTTTACCACATATACTGCGAACAGGCGATGAAAAAGAGCGCGCCATTAAAAGTCCTCTCCATGAACATGCTGATGCTTACGGTGTTCCTGACGGTTATCCTCGGCATCAGGACATACCCGCTGGACTCGGGGCTCTGGGCCATAGCTCTTATACTCGGAAGCGTGTGCGGGTTTCTCTCGATGCTCGCATTCCAGTTTGGCCTAAAGGAGCTTGGCGCGGCAAAAACAGCGCTCATAAGCTCGCTTGGCCCGGTATTTACTGCAACATGGGCGTACTTTGCGCTCTCTGAGACATTGTCCGCTACACAGATAATCGGGATGCTTGTGGTTATAGGCGGGATTATTATGCTTGAACTACTGGCAATAGCAGAACGCAAAAAGCGCAAAGCCCTCGACGCGGCCCTTTAGGGCTACCTCTCGATAGTTTCGACCCTGTTTCTTCCGTTGTGCTTTGCGTCGTAGAGGGCCTCGTCTGCAAGGGCAAAGAGCGCGTCCGCGCTGTCCTTCGGGGCCGGCAGTATAGAGGCAACGCCGGAACTTATGGTGACATAATCGCTTGCGCGCGAGCTTCCGTGCGGAAGTTTTTTGCCCTCCACGGCAGCCCTTATGTCTTCGGCAGCGGACGTTGCGTTATCGACGCCTGTATCGGGCATAACAACCACGAACTCCTCGCCGCCGTACCTCGCTACCATATCGCTTTTACGCCTGACCGTTGCCCTTATGGTCTTCGCGACCATCCTTAGGCAGTCGTCCCCCGCAAGGTGGCCGTGCGTGTCGTTATAGAGCTTAAAGTAATCGATGTCGATAAGTATCATTGAGATGGGCTTTTTCGCCCTGATACTGTGGGCGAAAAGGACCTCGATTGCCTCATCGAACCCACGCCTGTTGGATATGCCTGTGAGGCCGTCCAATAAAGACAGGTGCTTTAACTTTTCATTTGCCTCGCTAAGCTCTATGCCTATGCGCAAAAGCTCATCGGCCTGCTCGTTTCTCCTGTCTATTTCCTTTTTAAGCGAGAGAGCCGCCCTTATCCTTGCCAAAAGCTCTATTTCACTTACGGGTTTTGCGATAAAGTCGTGGGCCCCGGCATCAAAGGCCTCCTTTAAGACGTTTACGTCGTCGACGGAAGCAACCACGATAAACGGCGTATCCACGAAGTGGGACACGGCCTTGAACCTCCTGCACACCTCTATGCCGCTTATGTCCGGAAGCGCGGTATCTACGACCACAAGGTCTATGTTCTTTCTTATCCCTGCCTTCGAATTAAATCCCGCGACATCAAAGGCCTCTTCTGCGCTCGCGGCAAAGAGCACGGTGTGCACGCGCTGCGAGGCAAGGGCCCGCTCAACTATCGTGCAAAATTCTTTTGATGCGTCTATCACAAGTACGCTCACGTCCAATCCCCCTTAGAACATACCCCTTGCCATATCAATACCCGTAGGCCGGATTTTTCGGATCGAAATCAAAGGCAGTAAGCCCGGCATTCAGTTTAACCTTCTCGAAATGATACTCTTCGATAAATTCGTCGTTCCATCCGTAAACCGCTATGCCTGTCGGAATCCGCGTATCCTCGGCAATATAAACGACCACGATGTGGCCGTAGTAACCCTTTGCCGCCGGGAATACGCCCTTGTATATCTCTCTGCCGTCGTCGGAGAGGCCCTCGTATGTTATCACGGCATCGCGGTTTTTCAGATGACGGTTATAATCGTTTCTCAGCACCTTTAGCATGAAACCGAACCCGGAGTCGTATATGGGATGCAAATTGTCCTTCATGGCCAGGGAGCCCTTCGGGTCCAGGGAGGTATTCATGAAGCTCAGCATGCCACCGGTATGCGCGCGTATCTTATTATTGTTGGCGCCCTCGACATATATGACCTCGGTGCCGGCCCTTTTGCCCTCTGTCCACTTAAGATAAAAAGACCCGGGCTTCATGAACTTATATATCGTATTGCGCTCTTCCTTAAGCGTGCCTTTGACCACGACCTTTTTGCGGATGACGGAGGTATAATCGTTTACCGCCGCATACGCCTTCTCCGCTGCCTCGAGGGCGCTGCCGAAGTCGCGCTGCTTATCCGCTGCAACAGGGGCGCCTGGCAGGAGCAAGACGCCAAGCAACAGAGCAGTGATATGTAAAAGAAATCTCTTCATCCCTCTAGCGCTACGCATCATGCCGTCATGTGCACGGCAAAGGCAACAAACCTCTCGATTGCCCTTATGCCCCGTGTCTCGCCCTTATCCACTATGAGCATCATCCCGGCCGTAGCTTCGTAGTCTTTGCCTTCGACTGTCATCACGGCCTTGCCGCTAAGCACGTAGAATATGCCCACCCCGCCCGGATGCGGGGCAATCTGCTGCCCGGGCTCCATGCAGATTAGAGGAATCTTATACTCGGGCTTTACCCTTAAAATCCTCGGGATAAAGGTTTCTGAAAATCCGGTCTTGGCGTTTACATCGATTATTTCCATGAAAAAAACTCCCCTCCGGTGGTCAGACCTTTATTAAAGATATCAAAACAAGACATGATAAGCAACCGCTTTTGAGGGCTTCCTTGGCGCCATTGACAATAGCCGGATTCAGTGCTATTTTAAAAAAAGGGCATTGCAGAGCCGCGCCCAAGGAGGAATTCCATGAAAAAAGCATTCGTACTGGCGCTCATTACAGCGGCATTCGTGCTCACACCGTCCATTGCGCGCTCGGAGGGGTTTGTAGGCGCCTATCTTGGCTTTAACCTTCCAGACGACGCGGACGCAGCCGACATAAGCGGCTTTGGCGCGCCAACCGCATCCCTTGACATGGACCCTGGCATCGGGCTTGGCCTTCACGGAGGCATGTGGTTCGACAAACAAAACCTTCCATACTTAGGGCTCCTGCTCGACTATGACATCCGGGTATCGAACATCAGCGCGGTAAAATACCCGGCTATCACGTTTCCTGCGGAAGCGGGCTTTGTCGTGGCCTCATTCACGGCCAATGCCGCACTGAGGCTTCCCGAGGGCAAGGTAAAACCCTACGCGGGCATTGGCTTCGGTTTCGCCTCAGCTGTCATAGACGACGGCTACGTAACGGTCATCGGCGTGCCCATATACATGACCGGGGATGACGACACCTCCTCCATAACGCAGCTTTTCCTCGGCATCGATATCGAGCTAACGGAGATTGCCTCCATGTTCTTCGAGATAAAGAGAAGCTCCGCTGACTTCGAGTTCCAGGGAGATTGGTGGATAGACATGGAATACAAGTCAACGCAGATATATGGCGGCGTGAACCTTCGGTTCTAAGAAGAACCGATAAGAGCATCGAGAACACGGCCCGGCAGCATATCCCACTCAACCTCCAGACAAATAAAAAGCCCCTGCCTCTTTAGAGGCAGGGGCTTTGATGCTTACTATACGTAAGACGCCGCTATTAATGCACGATACCTGCTGCAGTGCCTGAGAAGGTTGTTGCCGTGTCTATCGTTCCTGCAGCAGCGCCCTCGAAACCTACCGGGCCGGTATAGGCGATGCCGCTTAGCGTACCCATGCCGCCCGTTATGCTTCCTGACCACGTGTTATTAACGACGTTATCCCACGTGTTCACGGTAAACGTCGCTGTCGTGATCTGCGAGCCTGCAAGGCTGACGGTATTGCCTCCGGTAGGCGTCGTTGCATAGGTGCCGGATACGCTATCTGTTGCCCAGATAAGCGGCTTAGCGCCGCTCTGATAAGCAAAGAACTTAACGTCAGTAAGCGTCATGTTAATGTTGCCGTTGCCGCCGCTAAGCGTATCCACGCCGACCTCTGCAAACGGGACATTCAGGGCCGCAAGCGCCGTCTGTCCTGCGCCGCTTGCTACCATCATAAGGTACTGCTGCGTAGTGAAGCCCGTGCCTATGGCAGCAGCCTCGATTGCCCCTATCGTTCCGGCGTCGGCAACACCAACCACCTCGCCTATCATGATTCCCGTGTCGCCTGATACAGTATCGTCCCAATATCCGCGCGCCGTGCCCGCAAATGTCGTTCCATTCCATGATGTGCCGTCTATAAGGATGACGGTTGCATCGGACATAGTAAGATTAAGCGCCCAGTTGGCCGATGTAGAGCCGCTATAATCGCCGTTTATAGTCGCGCCCCACACGCCAAAGGACGGCATATCGACACTGACAACATAGCTGTTCGTCGCGTTCACACTTATGGTGCCGCCTGCCCCGAACGAACCTGCGCCCGATGCCACATACATGGGTGGGCTGTAACCGGAAATCGTGCCAAACGATGACGGCAAAGTTGTAGCTATCGTCGCTATCTCAACTGCCTTCATCGTGCCGTTTAGGGTTAGCATGCCCTCGGTATCGTCATACGTACTCACGGCCGTTCCGGTAAGGTCGGTGACTGTCGTCAGTATACCTATCTTGGTGCCAGTTGGGTCTATATAAATACCTTTGCCCATAAGAGTTACGCTGCCGTAAAGGTCGATGCCTGCGAACATAAGCCTGTAGGCCCCGCCGTCGTTGGTGGTCTGCGTGCCGTCAAGGGCATTGAAGCTATAGGTATAGGACGACAAGTACCCGTTAGATAACAACGCCTTCGGGTACTGGGTTCCCCAATACCCTGTGCCGTAGTAAGCGCCAAGGCTTGTAACATTATGCGCAAGACCGTCCCATATAGAATCTATACCGCCAAACACGGCCTCATAACCTGTTTGAAATTGGCTTACTGTCTCATACATCGTCATCTTGGCCGAATGATTAAGCGGAGTTACCGCCTCCCACATGCCAAGCACCGAGCCCTCGAAGCTAGTACCTGTCTGGTTCTCGGCAAAGAATATATCGGCATCGATAGTACCAAGATACAGGTATGTCATTATATCGCCAAGGGCCTGCCCGGTAAGCACGCCGCCGTTTGAAACGCCGGTGGTCACTTGCGCTAAATAATAACCGTCGTTATCGGCCATATACGAACCAAAGGTGGCGCTACCGCCAAGATCAGCTGTCCACGAGCCGTCGCCGACAAGATACGCGCCTCCAACCACCCTTGCCACGAATATGCCCCAATCAGCGCCTGTTATCCAGCTTGTCTGCGTATCCCCTATAAAATTCGTACCGCCGCTTAACCACCCGGAAGCTCCGGCAGTGGCGCCTATGCCGAGCCATCCGTTCGAGGACGTTAAAACATCGGCGGAAAGCGCCGCGGGCCCGTAAGCCCCGATCGTGCCCTTCTGGTATTTTACCGTTGAACCTGTCATGTCAAAGGACATGATTTCCGGATAATACGTACCGTCAAGCCCGGCCCTCAAAACGCCGACACCGCCGTCCGGAGCCATATAAATAGCCATGACCCCGCCCTTCATTATGCCGTTTGCTGCCGCGCCGCCTAAATAACCTTTGAACGCGCCGAAGTCAATATTTTCCAGAGTGATATTTTCAGACGTGTACGGGTTCAAGCTTACTATCGGCACAATGAAACCGAAATCCTCCGGCATAGCGCCGCCCGTTGTCCCCATCTGGCCCATGACCGTGATATCTGCCGGTGTTAACGCCCAGAGAGAACCAACGCCTCCAAGTATCGCGCTCATTGTCATATACTCGGAAACCGACGTGCCGCTCCACTCAGGAGGCCAAAAACCCGTTACCGTATCTCCTGCAAGCGTTATGGGCGCGGTCAAGTCCCAGAGCGAAAATACAGCCGGGTTCCATGTGGATGCAGTGCAAACGCCCGTTGCCGAATCGCACACTATCTTCGTGCCGTCGAGGTAATACCGTGTCTCGAGCGTAGTCAAATCAGCCCTCGTAAGAAGCGTATTTGCCGCTATGGCAACACTTGGCGAATCGTAGATATTATAGTCGTAAGTCGCGCCGGAGAGATAAAGATATGTGCCTGCGTCCACACTGTATGCGTTAAATACGCCGTTACTCCATTGCGCCGTGTTTGCCGCTGCGGAATACGAGAGCAAATTCGTCTGCTCCCACACGCCGACAACACCTCCCGTAGCCGTGACATTATAATCCTCCATGCCAAGGAGCACATCGCCGCCGAGCGTACCCATCGATGTCATCGTAATATAGTTTCCGTTAAACGTGCCTGTGATAAACCCGTTTGAATACCCGCCGCTTGCGGAGGCGACATAGAAACCATTATCAGACGCCTGCGCCAACAATACATCTGTATACACGCCAAACGAACCCGCGCCTGCCGCAGTACCGCTCCAGGCTCCGCTTACAGTGCCAAGAGAGGCATTAAGGCCGGCGCCGAGTATGCCCCAGTTCTCGCCCGGTATCCACGCGGTGCCGCCGTTAAAAGCATTGCTGTCGGCGTAAAAATCGCCGCCTGTGCCAAAGGCGCCGAACATCCTTGTGTTAAACACATCATTGCCGATTACCAAGGAAAGGTCCGCCGGGAGCACTTGTGTTGCACCATTCTTTATTGTCGGCGTAGAGGTGCCTGTCATGGATATCATCATCGTATCGGCATAATAATTGCCGGAAAGCGTCATATCGAGATACCCTGCCTGGTACGAGCCTGTTGCCCCGTTATCCACGTAGAGCGCTATGCCAATTCCCTTGGCCACCCCGTCGACCACTGAAACCATCAGAGCCCCGTTGTACGAGCCGCCGTCATTGGTGGTGTTTGCCATTGCCACAGGATCATACACCGGCACAAACCATTGATCGATAAAGAACGCGCTAAAAGGTTTCCCCGGTGTAGCGCCCCACACATTGCCAAGATACGTAAGACCTGCCGGATTGACGGTGGTATCCCAAAGCGAATCCGGCGTTCCGACTATGTAATCCACCCAGTAATTCTCCCATAACGTATTCGCCGTATCAGAGTACCAAAGCGGCTGAGGGTCCACAACATAGCCATCATACGCCAACGGCGGATTTGTAAGGCTCATAAGATCGAATGTTGCCGGGTCCCACGTGCCGTAGGTGGTGGTGACAACCCATGTGGCGGGATCCGCGACGTTCGTCATCGTTGTTCCGTCGGCGTAATAAAATGTCACCTCTAATACTCCTTCACAGCCCCACGCGCAGACAGCGGTCTTGGCCACATGACCATACAGCATGACATCATTCGGGTTCGTATATATCTCGTACCTGTAACCGTAGCTGTCCGGAGAAGTTGGATAAGCATATTCCCCGTAGAGGCTCCTCGATGTCTCAAAGGAGCCTGCGCCGGCCAGCGTCGCGGCGGTAATGGGCGCCGAGGTATAGGCGCCGTAGCCAAAGCCCTCCCACACG
Organism: Deltaproteobacteria bacterium; assembly: GCA_029858205.1. Lineage (NCBI taxonomy): Bacteria > Pseudomonadati > Myxococcota > Myxococcia > Deltaproteobacteria bacterium. The sequence continues at coordinate 36,414 of JAOUFM010000012.1, forward strand.
CCCGGCATCGTATGGTCATACACGCCTATGAACGTCGAATCGACAAGTGTTGAGAGGGTATCGCGGGTAAGCGTTATGTCGGTCATTGTGCCGTCAAACATGCCGTTTGTCCAGCTTGAGCCGTTAAAGGCAAGGAGCGTATAACCTATCGTGCCAAACCCGTCCGATACCAGGCCTCCTGCGCTCGCAGTCCACTTCTGCGGCATACCAGTCGTATTGTCATACGTGCCGCCCATGCGCACGAACTCAGTGCCCCAATTCTGATCACCTATGCGGGTATACTCCATAAGGGTATTGCCGCTAAGCGCGTTTGTTCCGACGATACTGCCAAGTGCCTGGGTATAAATAGTGGCCAGACCAAGGTTAACGGGCTGTACGAGTGTCGTGCCCATGACAACCGGCGTTACGTTAGCGCTGAAATCATACATGCCCCACGTCGAGAACATGTCTGTTGGCGAATAGAAATCCACTGTCGCGCTCGACGGCTTAGCGAACAGATAGCCTGTAGAACCGTCAGGATTTATAAACATACCGCCCATCATGGCGTCGGAGACACCGCTTGCCGTTGTCACGCCGCCCATGCCGCCGCTAAATACCGAGCCCGCAGCTGTCGTCATATCAAGGTCTCCGCCCCAGACAAAGGCGAAATTCGGGTTTGAGAACTCACCTATGGATACGACCTGGCCGCTACCGGCAAATATATCAGCGGTCGAACCGGCCGTTCCAGATAGAGAACCACTCTTCACTTCAATGCCCATGTTATAATCCCAGAAACCAAAGGCCCACGACGGATTAGCGGCCGTGCCGCTTGCAACAAGAGGCGTCGAGGTAAGCGGGCTATAATAGCTGTCCTCGCTTCCGCTAAGTACTGCGCCTGTTGAAACGCTTCCGTACCATCCGTTAGTGCCTGTTATGTATTCATTGAGAGAGAGGTACTTAAACTGCGTCGTGCCGGAGGCATACCCTGCAGAAGACCCGGTGCCGGATGCGCTGGAGAGCCAGTAACCGTCAAAACCTATCATTGTAGTGCCCTGGCCGCCGCTATAAACGCTCCAGGCCCCGCTTGGCCCGGCACCCGCGTACGCGCCGCTTGTATAAAGCAGGTAATTGCCCATGCCGCCTGTGCTAAGGAGGTCAATCTCTCCGCCGGCAATTCCTGTTATACCGGCAAGGCCGCCTGTGCCGTAGAACTGTCCGCTAAGACCCCTTGCATCCGCTCCGTAAAACCACTGGTACGGATAGAGCAGCGTCGTGTTGCCGGCAAGGTCTGTAATCTCTATCTGGAAGTTCTGATAGCCTTCGGCAGTGGGCACGTAATTCAGCACCGGCCCTGCAAACGCGCCGGAAGTGCCTGTGGTGCTTATGGCATTATACGTCACTGTCTCAGAAGGCGTAACGCCAAAGTTAATGCCCGCTGTGCTGACAATCAGCGCTGGCAGAGAGCTGGTCTCTGTCGCCGTCGGCGGCGTGTAGTCAGTCGTCCATGAGAATGTATACGCCGGAGCTGCAGGCGCAGAAACGTTTCCTGCCGCATCGATTGCCACTATGGTAACGGTATTTGCCCCCTCGGGTATTGAAAGCGTATAGCCAAGTGACGAGGTCGAATACGTTGTTGTTCCTGTCGGGCTGTTCAGGGTGATATCGAACGTGACAGGAGAAAAATCGGTCGAGCCTGTCATGTCAAAGGACGCGGTCTTGACATTCGTCAAAAGAGGCGTGCCTGTCGTAACACTTAACGAAGGCGGCGTATAGTCGCTCACCCATGAATACGTCGATATCGTGGTGTTCTTGCCCGCATCAACGGCCGTTACGGTAAGCGTATGCACGGCCTCGGTAAGATCGGCCGGAGACAGCACTATACTAAACGTCTGTCCCGAACCAAGCGTAATCGCTGCGCCGCCGTCAAATGTATATGTGACATCACTTTGCTCGTTAACACCAACGGTTATCGTAGCAGTGTTCTGGTTACTAAATATCGCCGGCAACCCTGTATAAGTTATCGTCGGAGGGGTATCGTCAAACGGCATGAAGTTGCCGTTATAGAATAGGTCTTTATTATTATCGCCGGTGCCGCCTGTGCCGTCGCCTGTGCCGTCGCCATCACCGCCGTTTTCTGAAAAATTGTTATCGCCCCCTGTACCTTCGTCGCCGCCGCCTTCATCCTTATTACCTTCGTCACCGCCGCCTTCATCCTTATTACCTTCGTCGGTGCCGTCGTCACTGCCGTCGTCGCCGCCGTCGGTGTCCTTATTAAACGCCGCATTCTCGCTTGAGCTTGCGTCCTTGGCCTTGCTTGGAGGGGTTTTTTCACTAACAACATATGTCACCTTACCGGCGCCAAGAACAATGACTTTATCAGGGAAGTTGGGGTTGGTTACCACAACGGTTCCGTTGTTAACGAAAAACGCCGCACCGTTTAGTCCGTACGACGTCACGTAGTCCGTGCCCTTAACTCCCGCTATTGCAACCGGGGTCCTGGTCTCGAATGTACTATCGCCGGAGGAAAGTTTGGCCAGGCTAAGTAGCCCCTTGGAGGTGCTGACTATCGACCTCATCTTGCCGCGGTATACCTTTACAACACCTTTTTTCCTCGTGGTATTGTCCGCGCCAAAGACGTACTGGCTTACCTCAATCTTACTTTCCGGGGCTACGCTTATTACGCTGCCGTCGTTAAACGTTACCTCGGCCTTTGCCCCTGACGCCGTACGTATAATGTCTTTTTCGTAAACAAGTGTGCCACGTCTTAGCGGCGTCGATGACTCGGCGCCGGAATTCTTCACTATATCGGCCTTTCCGGAAACAGAGGTAACCTTGCCAACGGCCTTCAGGCTCGTACTGGCTGCATAAGAGTCTCGAGTTTGAATGATTACAATCGAAAGAAAAAGAAATAACGCCGCACCAAGCGCCAAAGACAGTCTCTGCATAATATACCTCCCCAGGTATGAGCACATTGGCCGGCGGATTACCGGCCCATTTGAATCATAATAACGATGCAACAGGCTAAACTGCCAATTTGGATAGCGAACTGATTATACACCAATTTAATATAAAAATCAACACCCGAAGCTTTTACGCGCCGACGTAACATAAGACCCTATATTTAGGGCGGCGCAAAGCGGCATCAAGAGATACTTAGTACTTGAACTCGAACCCGGCGCCGAATATGTACTTGTTATAATCGTACTGGGCAAGGTTCGAATCAGCGCGTATCTGCGTATACCTTGTGCTAAGCTCAAACCGCTTCGTAAGCTTCAAGCTGAGCACCCCGGTGCCGGTGACGGTAAAATCCTCCCTCGTCTTGCTGGCAAAGGTGTTCTTGTTAAGGAAGTTCTGGTAGTACGCATCGCCCGACAAGCTTACCCCCAGCTTCCAGAAAAGCGGGGTCGTGAACACAAGGCTCAAGCGGTTGGCCTCGAAGGGCCAGTGCTTGCCCTGCGTGTCCTCTCTCTCATACTCGTACTTTACGTTATAATAACGCCCCGGCACCGAGAGATAGCCGCTAAGAGAAATAGATGCCGCGTAGTTCTCGGCGTCCCTGTCCTCCCACACGATAAGCGGCGCCCTTATCTCCTTATGCTGGTACCTTAAGCCGAAGTTCAAGAGAAAAGACGCGCTCTTTACATACATTATGCTTGGCGCGGCAAAGTACATATCCATATAGTTATAAAAATCCACATCGGTGTGGTTATAGCCAAGAGTAAATGTCGTAATGGTCTTGTTGGTTGCGTAGCTTGGCATGAGCACTATGCTGTGGCTAAGGATGTCGTAGGTATCCAACTCCTCGTGGTCGCTAAAGAAAAAGAAGTAATTGGCCCTGAAGCCGAAGGCCCCGGAGGTCTTGGCCGCGTAGTCGACGGATAGCGAGGTAGTCAGGCGGTCGTCGTTGTCGTCGGCTACACCGGCGGACGCGATGTTGTCGTTTGGTTTTAGCACGACGTTGTCGTCGTACTCGTAGTTGACGTCGAGGGTAAGGTGTATGGGGCGAAGCGTGTCGATCCTGTCCTCTATCATCTCGACGTGCTTTCTTGCAGCCTCGGCAAGCGATGCTCCTGGGTTCTGCAAAAGCAGGTCCTCGAAGCGGCTTCTCGCGGTCTTTAGATCCCCCTTTGCCGCGGTAACGCTCGCTATATGAAAGAGCGCTGTCTGCCCAAGCGTTGGGTCTAGGTTACGCGCAAGCTCAAACGATGTTACGGCCTCGTCGTGCCTGCCAAGCTTCGAGAGCGCGAGCCCCTTGTACATGGCAACGTGCCCTGGCTTGAAGTTTATCTTCTCTGCGTCCGTTGCCGCGTCAACACACTCCTGCCACTTGCCCTGGAGATAATAAACCTCGACAAGCTCGAGCCCCGCGTCGTTTATCCTCGGGGTCGAGTAAAAGGCGTCCTTGAAGCTCTCGGCGGCCTTATCGAGCTCTATGCTTTGCTTATACGCGAGCCCGAGATAAAAGGCCGCGACAGTGTTATTTGCATTCATGGAACGCGCCCTGGTTAGCACGGTTATGGCCTCTTCATACTCCTCGGCCCTGTAGAACTTTATGCCCTGTTCAGTGAGCGTATTCGAGCTCTCTTCTGAAAAGGCCTTTGGCGGACAAAGAAGGATAAATACGGGCACAAGTAAAACGGCAAACACAACGGCATGACGCTTCATCTAACGAACCTCCCCTGCGGCAGCAAGGCCGCCTGACCGATGATATTTGAAAGGAATAAGTCGAGATTACCACGGCGGCTTGAAAAAGTCAATTACGCTGAAGTAACCCTGTCCGCGCACCCAGCGCATAGAATGTTACGATGGAAGGAGGGCAAAATCTGCGCCATTACAGTTGCCGCTCAAAACAAAAACCCCCTCAACCCAAACGGGCGAGGGGGGCGGGGGAAGCGGGGAGAAAGGAAACATCGGCGCGGAGCACACACAGCATCGGCGAAACGCACGGAGAACATCACCGAAACGCGCCGAGCGCGGCTACAGCTTTGAGAGCAGGTACTCTGCATTGAACTTGAGCAGAGCCCATGCCTCGGGCTTGATGTGTTTGCCTTTGTTGCAGGAATCGTAAGACTCGCAGCCCTGCGCCTCGACCTCTTTTATAAAAGCCTCGAGCACATTCTTGGCTGTGGTCATATTGCCGCCCTGTATGGCCTTTTTCGCGCTGTCGAGCTTCGCGTCAAGGCTCTTGACTATGCCGTCATTGGTAATCCAACCCAAATCCGCTGCCTCGTGCTTCATCTTGATGATGGAGTCGACGAAGGTAAGCGCATTGAAGTCCTTTGGAACCTCGCCAGGGCCGACAACCTTCACAACAACATCTTTGAATTTATCAGCATATTGCTCTTCTATCTTGTCATATAACTCGCTAAAAGCATCATTTACCTCCAAAGAATCATAGTCTCCTGGCATATTGGTTCTAACCCGTTGCGCTCCATAAAAAGAAGCTTCTACTACAGCAGGCAATCCTTTGCTACTAAAAGAAAAACCCTTCGCAACCTCTCCTGCAGGCAAAGCACTTTCCTTAGCCCACTCCCACTCGTTATAATCCCGATATTCTCCCATAAACCAATCCTTTTCCGGAAAAGGCGCGGTAGCATCAAACACCGGAGATTTATGACTGATAAAAATATCCTCCAAAACCTGCACCGCGCCTTCCTGATTCCCAACCTCATATCTATAGCTATATGTATCACGTCCATCGAAAACAACTGTCGCCTTTACAAACGGTTTAACTTTGTTTGGCGGATCATAGCCGCCCCTGACTATTTCACCTTCGTTTTCCCACTCGTACACGAACCACTGGTTTTTGGCATCATAGTAAATATTGACATAAGCAGATTTGTCTTGAGCATTAACCATTCTCGGTTCAAACGCCATCAACAAACCAATCCCCATCAAGAAAAGCCATAGACACCGCAACATATAGAACCTCCTACTTTTTATTCGTAGATTTACTACACAAGTCCTTCTTGTCATTACTATATAAATAAAAATATAGATGATAATGTTCTTCACCTTCTATATTTTCGTGCTCTAACTTCGGATACCCTCCGGCAGCACAAACAATCCTGTTAAACATCCAGCGATTCTCCTTCGGGATACCTACTTCAACATTCTCTCCATTCATCCTGACTGTAAGTGGCCAACTCCTTATATCCACATCCGTTCCGAGTCTGTGTGTCGTGTGAGGCGTTTTCCAGTTTTTATTCACGTCATACAATCCCCCAGATTCAAGGCTTGCGTCATTTACCATAAGCAAAAACGTCTTAGACTTAGAGAAGAGATTATTATACATGCAGCTAATTGCTACCATTGCCCGCCCAACCTCCTCGCGAACGCTATAAAAATTCTTATGTTGATACCGCGCATCACACCGGTCGATAGTCGGGAACAAATCGCACTTGAGTTTATAATCAGGCCCGCTTGCCAGCGGCTGTAAATCCGGCACCATCACCGTCACACTGTCAAAAACCTCTTTCTTTTCACCGTTCATCTCGGTTGTCGCGTATATCCTGTCCACGCCCGACGCCTCGGAACCGGTATATTTTACTATCTTCGACTCGTTCTCGCCATACGCAAATATCACTTCTGATGCAGACAACGTACCCAGAGGCCTTTTCTCATTATGAAAATGACCACCGCTGTCTGCTTCCTGCTCTTCCCTCAACTTTATTTTGCACTTCTGCGGCGGCGCAGGCTTCGTCAAGCCAACCTTAACCTCCGTCACGGCATAATGCGAAGTAACCAACAACTGTGTTGTCGGAATTTTTGGCCATATCGAATCCTTCACTATCTTAATCGTCGGCTCACAGCACGTTTCGTCCTTTTTGCCGTTGCAGTTGTTGTCCTCGCCGTCACATTTTTCCTCGGCGCCGGGATAGGAATCTTTGGATATTTGTTCGTCAATTGTCGAACCATCCATGCAATCGAAGATAAAATTAGCGCCGTCCTTCTTAAACCCGGCATAATCCGCGGCCTTGTATCCCTCGGGCTGATCGCACGCCTCTATCGAAGCAGCCTTTTTATTTCCGGCAGCATCGGTAACAAAATCCACATAATCATCGCCGTCATAATCCTTATACCACGTTTTCGTATCCTTTACAGCCATATCTCCATCGTCACAGTCATAGACAACATTTTTCTCGCTGTCTCTATAGACGAGGTCTGCGGAAGTGTAATCATCTGGCTTATTGCAGGCGTATGTGCTGTCATAACCGCCGCTTGCGCTCTTAAAAGCGTACTTATCCTGGTCAACGTCCTTATACCACCATGATTTCTCTGCTACTGCCCTATTATTGTCATCACAATCATACCCGGCGTAGCAAAGCGGCGCAACCGCATACACCCCATCACCGTCCTTGTCAATACAAGGGGTGCACTCAACAGGGAACCCTTCTTTATTTATATGCTGCACCTCTCCTGTTGTCGTGCCATGGCCGTTTATCGCGTCCACGCGGTAGTAGTAATCCATATTTGCGGCGAGACCCGGTAACGTATGCGTAACCGTATACGGCTCTGCTCCGGTCTTTGCGTTGCCGTCAGGGTACGAGGAAACCTCGGTCATGGTGGTAGGTTCGGGGCTCATGCCAAAATAAATCTTATAACTCGAAGAGCAGGAAGTGTTAGGCTGGACAGTGGCGTTTATTTTGTACTTATCGCATCCGTCAAACGCGCCGTTTGAATACGTTACCTTTGGCTTTTGGTTGACTGTGTAGGTGACGGGGATGGTATGGGAATAGCTAGCCGGTTTTGTTTTAAAATAAACTGCTCCGGCATAAGCTCCTGACACAGTCGAAACATTAGGCCACTTTACCACTATATTATAAACACGATTACGGCTCAACGTGAAAACAGCAGGCGAATATTGATGATCGTGCCAATACGCTCCTAGCCCAGCCTGTCCGTCTCCAAAAAGAAATATCTCCGTGTACGTATTTGAATCCTCTTGCATCGGATTGACGAGTTCCGCTGTCACAAAAGATTGCTCTGTTTTATTTTGTCCGCCAGGACATGAGCTGTCAGATGCGAGATGCACTTCGCTTTTGTTATACTTTATTACAGGGTTCACCACAGTCATTGTAATCGAATAACTAACCTGCTCCAGAACCGACACATAACTGCCATCAGATTGCTTTATGGAACGCTCGGTCTCCAACACAATGTCTCCAGAATAAGCACCGGAATATTCGTCTATTGCTTCAATTTGAAGCAACATATAACAAGGATGACACCATATCGACCCTATATAAACCCACTTTGGAGCACTAATAACCTTAATTATTCGAACAGTCCCATCGGTAAATTTAATGTCTACCAGCTTCCATGCATACGTGTCCTGCACGAGTGTATAGTCCAACCTATCCGGAGTAAATGTTATACCAGCTTCCGCTCTGCCAGGTGTACTTAATGCCCATATTGCCGCGACCACGGCCGCCATCTTCACGACCATGCCTATGCGCCCTGTAAGCAGCCTTCGCATGTTCGAAAAAACCCGTTCAAAAAGTATTTTTACAATTTCTTTGGCGCTACGCTGCTCTCTCATGATGGCAAACCCTCCGTCTAAAATCACGACCGTTAAATTCTAAAATCCCGCTATCAAAACAAAAAGCCCGCCGATAAATCGGCGGGCTTACGCATTGGCCCTTTGATGCTAACTTCACTTCGACAGCCCCTCTATCCTTTTTATTCAGGACAGGTGGCTTTGCGTCGCATGGTTACCCATGCTTTGCCCTTATCGGTGAAACTCGCTATTCAACTGTTATTGCTCTTATAGCACACGCTACCCCCCTGTCAACTATTTTTTGATGTTTACTGTAAAATACCTGTTTACGAATTTGCGTAACCTGAAATTCTCGTGAATTTCCGCGGACTATCTCCATATCCAGGCCCCCTGCCAAACTCCCCAATTGACAACGGCCCCGTATTATCGGAAAATACGCATCATGGGAAAGCGGCTGTTCGCACTGACGGCGCTATGTATACTTACGGCCTCGCTCGCAGCAGCAGCCACTATAACCGAATCCATGCGTAACCTTGCCCAATCAAAAGACTTCATAGAGATACAGCCAGGCGGGCAAATCGCAATAGACCTGCGCTACGCCTCCACAAACAACTTTACTAAAACGAACCTCTACGGCGAGTTCAACAAGGCATACCTTCATAAAGACGCGGCGCTAAAACTGCTCAAGGCCTCAGAGAACCTCGGCGCATCGCACCCGGGCCATAAGCTCCTGATACTCGACGCCCTTCGGCCAAGGTCCGTGCAGCGCGCCCTCTACGCGCACGTAAAAGGCAGCGCCATGCAGCCCTACGTCGCAGACCCTGACAAGGGCTCGGTGCATAACTACGGCCTTGCGGTTGACTTGACCGTCATCGGCCCGGACTCAAGGGAAATAGACATGGGCACTGGCTTCGACGACTTTAGCCCTCTTTCCGAGCCGCAAAAGGAAGACGGCTTTCTAAAGAACGGCCGCCTAAGCGCCGCGCAGATCGCAAACAGAAAAATACTTAGAAACGCGATGACAAAGGCCGGCTTTATCCAGCAGCCCCTTGAGTGGTGGCACTACGACGCAATGCTGAAAAAAGACATCAAGAGCAGTTACGAGATATTCGAATAAGGCGCGAAAAATCCCCGTTGACAGCAGCCATTGATTGTCGGAAAATACATGGCGTAGCGCGGCCGCACCAACAACCAACACACGGAGGAACAAGATGCGTAAACACCTTATCGCAGCAGCCGTTACACTTGCAATAATCGCTACATCCGCCACAGCCCACGCAAAGGACGCCTTCCTCTCCATGGTACACACGAACGCGCTCGGAGAAGAGCACCCGTTCTCGCTCTTCTCAAAAGGCTCGTGGGCGCCAAACCCTGAGGCAAGATTTGTAAAGCTCCACATGTACTTCGATGAGGCGATAAAAGTCAAAGAGCTCGAGATAAAAAGCTGCGGCAAGCCAATAACCGGCTCCATCCCCGTGTTCTTCAACTTCAACGACTGGGTCGTGTTCCTCGACCCCGAATACGCCGAATCCAAGCCCTACCCGCGCTACACCGACACAAAAGACGACACGCTAACGCTCTCCGGGTTCGACGAGCCCATAGATGTGCGCTCAATCACCATAAACTTCGAAAATAACAAAGGCTTCAAGCTCTGCGGCCTGACAATCAAGGACGAGGCAGACAAACCGTATAAAATAAGAACTCCGGACATCGAGCGCGGCTCGGTGGTGGCTTCGAGCGTGCTTAGCCCCAGGGCCGCGTACACGCCGTACTTTCTATTCGATTCGCGCTTCGAGTACGCGTACGCAACCGACGGGGACACCAATCCGACACTTAGCTTCGGCTTTAACACGGAAAAAAGGATTGAAAAAATCCGCGTCTGGAACGGCTACCAGAGGTCGGCAACGCACTGCTACTCAAACGGCAGGGTGAAAAAAATCCGCATCACAGGCGACGGCAACTACCTCGCCATCGTAGATATAAAGGACGCAATGGGCTCACAAACGATAGAGCTGCCAAAGCCCTTTACAGGCAAAAGGCTCGTATTCGAGATAACCGATTCATATAAGGGCAAAAAATTCGAGGACCTTGTCCTAAGCGAACTAAGATTTTTCGACGGCAAGTCGTGGTTCCTTATAGACCCTGATAAGACCATGAGAGAGGCCATCAAGGCAAACCGGGACGCCTTCGAGAAGTCGGGCGCGCTGGCCATGCTAAACGACTCATTCACTGGGAGCATGGAGCTCGATAAGCCTCCCTATTGGATATCCTCGACCATAAGGCTTCGCGCCGACGGCAGCGCGTACATATCCGGCTCCTCCGGCAGCGCAAGCGAAGATGAAGAAGGCATGAGCTACCAAAGCTTTGTCATAGGCAACTACGAGGTGCTCGAGGCGTCGCCAAACGACCTGAGGCTTCGTATCGGCGGACTTTACTACGAGTACGAGGACGAAATAATCGGCGACTGTAACGGCTGCGGCAGGGACTGCAACTCAAGCGCGCCGCCCGACGGCTTTACCGAGTACAAGATATTCTCGACAACACTTTCGATAAAGGCCTCGAAGGAAAGCACCTTCGAGATAACGAATACCGGCAAGTCGGACAATTTGAAGTTCAAGAAGCTTACATTCTCGCGCGAGGACGACAGCGAATGACAAAAAAACAATACATTGCCGTACTGATAGCGGCCCTCGCGCTCATAACCGCGCATGCCGCCCTTGCAGGACCCGGCAAGGTAAAAATCAACATCGCATGGGAGTATAAGGACTTTCCGGCAGCTATCGAGCTCTATGAGCTAAAGGGCAAGGCAAAGCTCTGGGATACGAAAAGCGTCAAGAACGAAAGCGCACCGCTTGGCGCGCACATAGAAGGCTCGTCATTTACGCTAAAGCCCGGCGAGACAAAGCGCTTTGTGCTCGCTACAAAGAACACGACCCCAAACGACATCTACTTCTTCTCCGGCCCGCACACCGTAAACCCGGTCGAGCACTCTCTCGGGTTCAAGTTCAAGTGCCTTTGCGTAAACAATTCATTTCTTGCGAAGTCCGGGGAGACATGGTACAGAGTCGTTGAGTTCAAGCTATCAAAGGATTTTGTCGGCGAAGAGATCGCCATAACGCACACCATCATCGCCATAGACAAGGAACGGGCAAAGGCCTTTGGCGCCTCGCACGGCGGCGGAGAGCACGAGGGACACGATTAGGGGTTAGCGGGCGTGACGCCTGCAACCTGATGTAGAAGCAATCTCACAGGCCGTAAGGCCTACACCGGAATATAAAAGATTGTTACTTCGGAAATGCGCCGAATCGGAATTCGACGTTCTTCAAAAAAACCGGCCGCAACGAAGAAACACCGCCTGGCTTGCAATACGATAGGCACGCCGCAACAGGCTAACCATCAATGAAGAACCTCTCTACTGAAAGAATGGCCGATTAACGATAGAAAGGTGCGATCAATTGCGGTTTAACGGCTTTATCGAGCAGCGAAGCCAGATTGCCGCCGTCTAAATTCCGTTTTAGGAATTCGTCGGCCACCTCATCGGTAAAATCCGACTTTTTTGCATATCTGATTTCTTGCGACCTATCCTGCTCTTGCGGCTGAAAATCAAAAATCTGATTGCTCGAAATCCTCTCTACCAGCGATTCCTGCGCCGCCTCTACGGCTCTCATGGTGAACTCAAACGGGGTATCGCCCTTCAAGACAGGCAGTGCGTGATAAAGCACCGGCCCGCTATCGAGCCCTTTCGACAAAAGATGCACTGTTGCGCCGACGTATTCGGGTTTATTATCGTAAAGAGCCCAAAAGTTGCACGCACTGCCCCGGTAGTACGGAGACACACCCATATGAATATTGATGGCCTTCTTGCTTACCAGATAATCGATAAGCCACCCCTTGATGTAGCTGGCGCCGAACACCACATAGAGGTCCGAACATAATGCCTCCTTTAAATGCTCGTTGCCAAGCATGCTCAGATCGCCTTTTTTTATCGCCAGTGTCCTGACATTGGACTTCGAAAAGGAAATATTTCCGTATAACGCATTTTCGGCGGCGATTACTTTTTCGAAGTAGCGCCGCATGACATCCGTCTTCTTGTATGAATCTTCCACCTTCCCCGGAAAAACAGTACTGCACTCCAAAACGGCATACGTTGTGCTGGAAACGTCAGCAAGCCTGTTCACCAGGGCCAGATGTCTCGGCTGATTACTCGTAAACACGGTAATTTTCATTTCTTCATCTCTCTATATACGTTGGCGTGATTATTCCTCGGGACCTCCAGCCTGGACCTGATGCCGGTTATGCTGTTATTGCTCCTAAACCCTATTCTTATTCCCAATTTTTTCAGTATGTTCAAGGTGTCCTCGTTATAATTACCGCAAGGATGCGACATCGCAATCGGGTCCGAGGCCAGTACCGAGCGAAGATGCTCGAAGTTTTTTTCGTACTCGAGTTGCTGCTGCGCTGCGGTCAACTTATGCATGACGGTCGGATGCGAGTACGAATGCATCCCGACGATATGCCCGCTTCCGTGCAACTCTCGGATATCCTGGTCGTTCATCCAAAGATTTCTTGAAGCAGCCTCCTTGTCAAATCCATGCCTGGACATCATCTGCTCCATGATTTTTTCATACTCAAGCTTTCCAAGAACCTGGTCCCTCAAAAACCTGAACCATTTATCGTTTTTCGTATAAAAAGGACATGCCAGGAGATAACTGCTTTCATCATAGCTCTTCAGGGCATTCGAATATATTTGTTCGTGAAGGGATTTGGCTTTGGAAAAAAACTCTTTATAGAAGTCGTCCATTCGGGCGAATTTTGTCGTTCTGAAATATCGATAAATTTCCAAAAGGTCGGGGTCGCCGCAAAATGGCGATGAATAAACGAAAAAGAACGCCTCGATCTTCCGGCCATCCAGAACAGGTAGCGCCACATCCACCTGGCAGCATAACGCGTCATCGAAACTCAGGCATATCTGATGGCTTTCCAGCGTGTTTTTTTCGAGGCGGAACAGGTATTCCCCGGCATTTAATATTTGATGCTCCCTCGACAGCCAGTCGAGCATTTCCTCAAGATCGTTTGCCGAAAGAGAACCTTGCCCCTCGGGATGTACGGAGTCATGAAAATGGTGGAACATCACCGAGTGCGTATATCTGCCGTTATTCGACATGCGTTTTTATGCCAGTAACACCATTCCGGTGCGAAGCGATGCCGGATATATTACACTCGCTTTATTTTACAGTATACGGTCGGTTTTTCAAGCATTTTCCCCCTGCAAAAGAGAACGAACCTTTGCTGTTCAAGTCCGCAGATTGACACTGCACCGTGCTTCACGCCAAATTATTCTAACACAAAAACCGCCTACAACAAGCGCCGTAACCCCTCACCTTAATCCTCTCCCCAATACAATTGGGGAGAGAATTTTGAGGAAACTGCCAATGCCAGAGGTCGAGAATAACTACTAGTGCTCAAATAAAACTCCCTCTCCCCAATTGCAACGGGGAGAGGGAGAAAGGGAGAGGGACACCGGGCTTGTTTTGCATTTCGTAAGCTCCGTGGATTTTTCCGTCTGATTACGCTTCGCTAACCCGACCTACCCGCTGACCTCGATTGCAAAACCTGCGGCAACTGCCGGAAGCAGGAATAATGCCGTAACAAGCAAATAATTCGTAAACCTCTTTTTCCGCATTCGTCATATACATTGTGTCGGTTTACTTCACGTTTTACTATCTATCACCCATCAAAAGCA